>CAMJKP010000021.1 GCA_946406435.1 uncultured Prevotellaceae bacterium
TACTCCACTCCTTCTGTAGCTTCTCATCCTTGCGATTGTCGCCAAGGAATCCTACACAAGAGCCTCTATGTGTCAGTCTCTCATTCATCGAGATAACAGGATAGAAGAGTATTGCAAAGTCAGGACGCACACTCATAGGAGCATGGGTTGAAACGGCACTTGCCAGATGTCCACCGGCAGAGAATCCCTGAATACCCACGTTCTTTGGGTTTACGTGCCATACCTTAGCACTATCCCTTACTGTACGAATGGCATTATACGCATCAGAAAGCGGAATATTACGATCACCATTCGGCATACGATACTTCAGCACAGCATAGCCTATACCCTGCTTGTTATAGTATCCTGCCCAGTCATGTCCCTCATGCTGCATAGCAAGATGCTGATAACCGCCACCAGGACAATCCACGATGAAACGACCATTTGACTTTGCCAATGCTTCCTCAGAAGGAAGATATACCGTCAATTCTGACTGACCGTCAGCAGAGTTCACGAGAGTGAACTTACGGGCAGTTTGGGCGTAGGAGCCTAAACAAGTCAAAAGGAAGAGACCCACCCCCAAACCCCTCCCGTAGAGGGAGGGGAGTAGATAGTCTTTTCGACTAAATGTATTTACTATTCCTCGAAATATTCTATGCATTTTTAACCTATATGCAATTATGACTTATCAAATTTTATTATAAATAGACTCTTACTCCCATTGCGATAAAATGTATCTACTCCCCTCCCTCTACGGGAGGGGTTTGGGGGTGGGTCTCTTAATTCCCTACCACAAGTATCTTGCCATTATATTCTGCCCTGTACCTCATCAGTTTATCACCGCTCTCGCCTTTCACTATGAAGCCGTTGTTGTTCAGGTCATATACCCTTTCGCATTGAGGGCATTTCAACCAAAGACCGCTATTCTCCCATTGCAACGTCTTGAAAAGACCTCCCTTTTCACAGTTAGGACAAATACGGTCGAAAACATAGAGTTGACCATTATTCAGCGTTGAGCAACCTATCACCAAACCGTTGTTTGCACCTAAGATACAGGAACGTCTTGTTTCATTTGCTGTGGTGATTGGCACATCCTCCACCTGTTTGTTGTAGAGTTGCATCTGAATATGATTCACACCATTCTTATATTGACTCCACACCATGCAGAACAATCCGGGAGACATAGGATTCAGACAGTTCTGTAAAGCCGTACCTGGATGTATCCCACAATCGAAAGTGAAATAACACTGGTACTTCTTATCATACTCGAAATCATCAGAACCACAAGAGAATAGGATGAGACATAACAGACCCACCCCCCAACCCCTCCCATAGAGGGAGGGGAGTAGATACCTTTTTTTGCTGTGGAAAAACCACTTTATCCTATCTTTTATATTCTTCTGCATTTCCATACTAACTACTCCCCTCCCTCTATGGGAGGGGTTTGGGGGAGGGTCTGTTTATCCAAGTAGTTTCTTCTCTGCCTCATCCACCTTCTCGAAGTGGAAACCATCAAGGATGCTCTGCATAAGAGCCTGAATACGGTCGTTGCAGAGATTTCCTATACTTCCCTCATGAGTATGATGTATGTTCTTATTTGGAGTGAACTTACCAGCCTCGATATCCAGACCTACCTTCTTATAAGCATCACGGAATGGCATACCCTCAACAGCAAGTCTGTTAACTTCCTCAACAGAGAATATAGGGTCATACATTGGGTTGTCGAGTATATCCTCACGAACCTCAATCTTATTGATGATATAGGCTGTCATGTTCAGACAATCCTTCAACTCGTCAAATGCAGGAAGGAATACCTCCTTGATGATCTGCAGGTCACGGAAGTAACCACAAGGCAGATTGTTCTGTATGAGAGTAACCTGAGTAGGAAGTGACTGGAGCTTGTTGCTCTTCGCACGAATAAGCTCAAACACGTCCGGGTTCTTCTTATGAGGCATGATGCTTGAACCTGTGGTACACTCCTTTGGAAGCTTCACAAACTGGAAGTTCTGTGAGTTGAACATACAAGCATCGAAAGCCAACTTGGCAAGAGTACCTGCAAGTCCGGCAATAGAGAATGCCACGTTTCTCTCCAGTTTTCCACGACCCATCTGAGCATAAACCACGTTATAGTTCATTGTGTCAAAACCGAGAAGGTCTGTGGTCATCTGACGGTTCAATGGGAAACTTGAACCATAGCCAGCAGCAGAACCGAGAGGGTTACGGTTTGTCATCTTATATGCAGACTGGAGGTACAGCATATCGTCAGTAAGAGATTCTGCGTATGCACCAAACCAAAGTCCGAAACTGCTTGGCATAGCAATCTGGAGATGGGTATAACCAGGCATCAGCACGTTCTTATACTGCTCAGATTTTGCGATAAGCTCGTCAAAGAGAGTCTTTGTGCCTTCTACCACCTCACGCAAAGCTGCACGAGTGAAGAGCTTGAGGTCAACAAGCACCTGATCATTACGTGAGCGGCCAGAGTGAATCTTCTTACCCATATCGCCCAAAGCGCGAGTAAGCATAAGCTCTACCTGAGAGTGAACGTCCTCTATGTCATCCTCAATAACAAACTCACCTTTTTCGCATATAGCGTATATCTTACGCAGTTCCTTGAGCAGAACTGGCAGTTCATCATCAGCAATAAGTCCTATGGAATTCAGCATGGTGATATGCGCCATACTACCCATTACATCATATTTTGCAAGATAGAGATCCATCTCGCGATCACGACCAACCGTGAAACGCTCAATCTCCTTGTTAATCTCAAAGCCCTTAGACCAAAGTTTCATTTTTTCTTTTTACTTTATACTACTAATATACCTATTTACACGTTATCAGGTTGCAAAATTAATGATTTTTCCACAATTATCCAACAGAATACAATAAAACAATCAATTTTTTTACCTTTTTTGGGTAATTGCATAGCAATTATCTTACATTTAGTATTATAACTTATCTATACTCGATGTTGAAAGGTATTGAATACTTGATAGTAATGGGTAATGTTTTTTGGCTTTGAATAGGAGTAAAATATAAAGAATCTAAACTTATAGAATACTTTAAGCGATATTTTTTCTTTTGTCCTCTCTCATATAAAAAATCATAAATTTGCCATATATCTGTTCTTGAATCTTTTATCCCATTTATTGAGTTCGATGGCATTTCTCCCTTATAGACTGGTAATATTTCCATACTATTATCAATTAGGGATTTCTCTTGCTTATATGTTTTGAAAATGTCATCAAGCAAACAATACCAAGTGCCGTCATCTCTCATACATTCCAAAGTAACCTTTACAAACAATTGTTTGCAACTATAGTTTTTGTAATTAATTTGTATCTTTTCCCCTATTTTGTATTCATCATTTATAGGCGCAATATCCAAGCTGTCTGTTGTATTCTGTGCATAAGAAATTGTTTTGACACAAAAAAATAAGATTAAGAAGGTCAGAACTTTATATTTCATAGAAACTTATCCTAAAACTGATTATTCAAGAAAGCCCTTGTCTGCACATAGCTTGGCTCATAATAGGCACTTGAATTATAATTATCTATGGCATCACATATAGGTGAGGCATATACTTTTTGGATGCTCTCAACCAATTTATCATCTTGTGTCACAGAACTGATAAGTCGTGCATAAACCTTACCCATCTGCGTTTCTGATGGTATCTTATCTGTGAAACGGGCATCAACCTTAGTAACATCCACATCACCTTGCTCAAGTCCATATTCATCCTTCCAAGCATCAACCACCTCATTAGGATTAAGACAATGATTTGTCTCTGCTATCGAAAGCTGACGAGCAAGACCATCCTTACCCATTTTGCCGACAACATAGTTATTCCTCTGCTTTATGGCTCTGGCTGTACGCTCTATCATATAGCAGACAAAATACAGGTCGTTGAAAGTTATTTCTTGATCAGGGAAATAGATGTTGCTCATAACTCGTAATTTGATAGATAGGTTAATGTCTTAAGAGCTTTATCTGTGCAAAAAAGAATCTGATGTGTCGGATGTTTGAATTTTGCCAATGCCCAAAAAGCCTCACGTGTAATTCTTCCTGATAGAAAATCCTCTACATAGTCCCATACCTCATCGTCTGCCATAGGCCCTTCAACAATGTCGTAGGGATGAGACTCACCATGCCTACAAGCAGCTACAAAATCCAGCCACTCATCAGTCATCATATGGAATGACTTTACATTCAACCTATCATCAGGTTCATAATTATACACACACACAATATGAGGATTACGTTTTGCCATAGCCCAACGCTGAGCCTGTCTTTCAAGGTTCGTGCAATAGAATCCAAAGCCGAAATCCTTATTGTAGCCAGCTACACGAATTTCAGGATTCTTCACAATGGTATTTGTGCCATGGAAAAGTCTCATTTATCTTCTTTTTTATTGTTCAGTTGCAAAAGTAATCAATATTTCTGATTTCTCCAAATTTCTCAGTAGAAAAAGTCAAAATCCTTAAACCTCCAAAGAAATCATGGAAAAGTTTATGTATATGGATTAAGTCATAAGGAAATTCATAAGCTCAACCCCCGAAGATTTTCCGTTGTAGCTCCAATGTAATTACCATATAAATACCATATAAATACCATAAAGATACCATATAAATACCATTAACTATGGTAATATTATGGTATTATTATGGTAATATAATGGTATTATAATGGTATTATCATCGGAGGAAAAGCGGAAGAAGATGGGGGTTTCATAAACGCTCGAAAACAAAATCCCGCACCTCCGTTGATCCATAAGGAATAGGAGATGCGGGATGTGTATTTAACGCTTGTCTGGCAAACCGTATTCTATCCAGCGCTCTTTGGGATAGTTGTTCTTGATGATAAGCTTGCGCGCAGCATATTCATCTTTCACATTGTTGAAAAGCTTGCTCACACGATCCAACTTAGGGGCAAGTTCAGCACGAAGACGGTCACATTCCTCGCAAGCTGAAATCAAAATGTCTATGGCCTGTTCCATAGCACTTAGTTCCTGTAATGTTGCACCTGTGCCTGTCTCGTTGAGATGCTTACGCAAACCCTGAATAAGACTGCGACTCTTTTCGATCTGCATTTCGATTGTCTTTGTCATAATTGTGATTTTATTTATGTTAAACAAGGCTACTATTGGGCGTAGCCAGCCCTTGTATGTTTTTATTTCGTCTGATACTTCGTTTCAACATTCTTGCCCCCATTACAGGCCATGTAGGGAAACGGCGTATGCCTCGACGAATGGTAGGAATATCCCAAAGCAGAAAGGCGATAGCCAGGAATCCTGCAATATAAAGCACCCATCCGTAAAGTTGCTTGATAGTTACAGCCATCATTGATGGTATGAAACTTTCCATCCATTCTCCTATATTGAATGGTGCAGAGGTGAATGCCGGCATATCAAGATAAGCCGTATAGCGAAGAATATTGTCTGCCATATAGTAACGCAAGCCCCAGGAATAAAGCGCACAGCCAATAACACCTCCGATATACATGTGCATGAAATTGAATATCGAGAGTGACTGGAAGAAATGCTCAAAGGTCATAATCTCATGCAGACTCCACAAAAATGCGATGCTCAATATGGCATAACCGAAACCACGAAATACGAGTGGCAGACGCAATACTTCTATGTTTATATGATCAGCTACAAGGAAATAGAATCCTGCTGCATAGAGCGTAATGCCAAGTAGTCCGATGGCTATTAACTTATATACGTTGAATTGCCATTTTTTTAGCCATAACCATGAAAGAAGACAACCAATCCAAATGCCTGGCAATGTCCATAGGGTAAGGCTGCATGAGGTTAGCATTTCGTAATTCATCACTTCTTCGTAGAACACCTCTTCAAGCACATGCTCAGATGCAAGTAGTCCTTCGACCACAGCTATGAGAAGAAGTATTGGAATAAGATTACGGTATGTCCACATACGAGGCTCGAAATAAGGCTGCTGCTTTGTCCACATACGATGTAGGCAACCGCCAAGCGTTATGAGCGAAGTGCCCGTAAGAGTGCGTATTGTGGGAGAATACCACCAATCAAGCCAGTCACCATAATTGAAGATATAGGCTATCTGTAAGCCAAGCAGACTCCAGAATGCTGCTCCCAGCCAGTCAATATTCTTTAGTGGTATTCGTTGTGGCATAGGGCACCAAGGGCGTGTAAGGAACAGTTGAATAGTGACGACAAGCATCATCATTCCTATTACAAACCAATGTGAGGCATACCAATGATAGTTATGTCCGAAGAACGCACTATACCACGCCTGCACCTCTATGCTCGTCAATAGTATGATGTGAAGACATGGAAAGAACACGCCCATATCACGTGTAGGTGTCATCCATAGCTGTATGTTCGACATATTCTCGAAAGTTCCCTGAATCTTAGCCATACCTGCTATGAAGCAGAGTAGCCACATCAATGGCAGAAACGTTGTCTGCGTGAATAGCCAGTTACAAACAGCAAGCACCAATGCAGAGGTAATAAGCAGAAAGCGATTGGAAAACCTGAACTTCATACGGAACAATATTGGGAAGTAGATAGCCATTCCTGCAAGGTTGCTGTAAAGGCACATCATTACATCCTCGCGCATTATCGCCCTACCGCCAATCATCTCGTTCAGCGCACCAAGATAAACACAACCACCCAACTGAAAACAGAATGCCTGCATGATGTAAATCCACGGACGCAGCTTTTCAGGCACACATTCGCGAAACATCGGCATGGAAAAAGGAGGTGGTGTAGGATGTTGACTCATAATCAGTACTTTATTTCACATTCTACATTCAAGCCGGCACGCAACTTTGCCACGTTTTCCGGCTTGTTGCCTTCAAGACTTATGCGAACGGGCACACGCTGTTCTACTTTCACGAAATTACCTGTGGCATTATCCTGTGGGATTAGACTATATGCACTACCTGTAGCATCTGATATGCGTTCTACAACTCCTTCATATTCCACATCAGGAACTGCATCAGCCTTGATCTTCACCTTTGCACCAACCTTGATGTGTGGCAGTTGTGTCTCGCGATAGTTGGCTACAATCCAAAGATCCTTGCTGTCAACAATATCAACTATTGTTTGCCCTGGCTGTATAAGTTGACCTTCATGAATATTCTTGCGTCCAAGAACTCCGTCAGCAGTAGCAATAATAACGGTATATGACAGATTCAACTGTGCCAGTTTCACTTGTGCACGCGCCACATCTATAGCAGCCTCACCTTGCTGAAGATGGTGTCCTTGCTCGCTTTTTGTCAATGTCATAGAGTGACGACGGCGGTTTGCAGCTTCATAGCGTGCACGAGCTGTAAGATAGGCAGTATGAATATTATCTGCCTGCTGTTGTGTTACGCTCTGCTGTTCAAGCAGTTTCTGGAAACGTGTGTCTTCACGCTGCGCATTCTCCATCATTACACGCAATTCTTCAATAGAAGCATCGGCTGCCCCAATATTGCTCTGAGTAGCATCTATTCCCGTTGTTGTAGCTCTATTTCCAGCCTTGGCTTGTGCTAAGGCTGCCTCTGCCTGAGCAAGAGCCAAGCGAAATTCTGCATCCTCTATTATTGCCAGAGTATCACCTTTGTGTACTGTCTGGAATTCATTAAACCTTATTTCCTTGACAAATCCGCCAACACGTGCATTAACAGGTGTGATGTGCTGCTGTACGTGTGCGTTGTCCGTCCATTCCACATTTCCAAAGTGTGCGAAATTAAGAATAACGACGGTAGCTCCAATGATAAGTAGGACAATAACGATGACGTTGTATGTCCAGCGATAAACAATTCTCTTTTCCATTATAATGTGTTACTGATATATTTTAGTTTGTAATAGTTGTAAAGTAGGGATATTCTTGCATTTACTAAAGCCATGTCGGCTGATAGTTTCATACTTGAAGCATCAAGCATATCTGTAAGCAACGCAAGCTGATTCTGATAGCGGTTTTGCACCACGTCATAATTCTGTGTAGCAAGTTCTACTTGCTTCTGCTGGGTTTCCACTTCCTTGAAGGAAGTAAGGAAGTTTACGTATCCTGCCTGAATACTGTTTTCTACCCCTTCGCGTGCCAAAGCAAGCTGTTCCTGCGTCTGTTTGTAATTGAGTTGTGCATGACGTACAGAATGTGTGTTCTTCCACAGACTGCCAAGATTATACTTCAATCCTATACCAACAAACCAAGCGTTCACATTAGCATTTACAGGAATAAGGTCGTTGGTATATGGACCGAAAAGATTATCCTCAGCAATTATAGCAAGCGAAGGAAGTGATTCTGCACGTGTTGTCTTTATCTTCTGCTCAGCCAACTGAGAGGCTACATTTGCCTGCTGTATTCCTATGTTGTTTTGAAAAGCCTTCTGCTGCCAGTTATGCTCATTGGCAATAGCGTTCATAGACTTCATTTCCCTATTAAGCATCAAGGTATCTATGGCAATAGTACTTCCGTCTGCCAAGTGCAACGTTGTGCAGAGCTGATGATTTATGATATTCTGCGCTTCTTTCAGCTTTTCTTTCGTCAACTGTAATGTCATTAGCTGCAATTCATAGCGCGTTATATCATTCTTCAATACAGTTCCTTGATTACATCGAGCCTCCATATTCTGTATAACCTTCTTGGTGAGCATGATGTTCTGGTCAATGACCATCTGCTGATTCTGTAGCTTGTAGAGGTCAAGATAGTAGCCTGTTATGAGAAACCGTACTTCCTGACGGTTTTTCTCAACGTCAAGCGTAGCCATCTGTTCTCCAAGCTCTGAAATACGGATACCAGCACGAATTGCACCACCTGCATAGATTACCTGTGAAACCTGCGCAGTAAAAGAATTTCCCCAATGAGGTGATTTCTGACATCCATTCTCTACTTTCTGAGGTCCCAGTCCTGCAAGTATTACAGATGTTGTTCCACTTGTGGAAAAACCGCGGCTCATTAGCGTGGCATCTCCAATATAGCTACCACTTGCACTTAATTCTACGTTTGGCAGCATAGCATTCTTAGCAACCATAACGGCTTCTGATGCTGCACTAAGACCTGTCTGACTGACCGTAATCTGCTGATTATGCTGGTCAGCCAAGTCATAGAGTTGTTGAAGAGACTGGGCTTCAGCCAGACTGAAAAAAGAAGAGAAATAAAAAAGTGAAAATACAATCTTTTTTTTCTGTTTCATGTTAATTAAAATGTTATCTTTTAACTTTTTCCATGTTTATAGTACATAAAATCCCTATATGTGTCGTTTGTAAAAATGACACACTACACCTGGCTATGCCCCCACGAGACAAGCCTACAATAAATAATCTGAAGAAAATGATTTAAATAATTGGATAGAAAGGATATCTACTCCCCCATAGATAAGTTTTTGGAGATGGTGTAATAGTATGTAATAAAATATCTTTCATATCCTTGTCTTGCTATCCGAAGCTATGGGGTTGGTCTTCTCAAAACAACATGAAAAGCATGATTATTTTGCTCTTTTTCTTATAGACCTAATCCCAAGTCAACTACAAAATTACAAATATTTTTTGAAATAGCAATTATATACAACCTCGACATTTAATATTTTTTAAGACAAAAATATCGCCTTACGAATATATTTTGCTATGTTCACATTACAAAATATCCTATTCTCTGTAATATTATGTTTTAGTAAATAACGTGAATTCGACGACTTGCGTAGCTTGTTGAAGATGATGTTTATCATAAGTTTAAATATATATTGATTGCCTCTTTTCCTGATTGCTCAATAGCCTGCAGAACTATCTTGCATACTCCCTATCGTGAGGCATATATCTTCGATATAGGGAACGGACTTGAAACGGACTTGGAGCGGAGGTGAAACGGACCTGTAACCCCCTTACGGGGAAAGGGTTGGAGAAAGGGGGCGCTCTTCTTTTATTCTACTGCAAAGTTACTACGATTTCCCCGTATAAAAAAATCCATGAACAACTTTTTACACCTTGAACTATGTTAACAGAAGTAAATCCTCGTAATATACTGAAAGACAATAAAATAAGCTATAAATGTAAAAACATGTCGGGTAACGCACCCAAAAAGGTACAGTATATAGTGAACCTTTTATACACACACCCTACTGGTTTACCAGTCTTCTTTTCAATAATATATATATAATATATTTATATTATATATATATTATTGAGGTCAAGGGGGAGGTAGTGGGTGTCTTTTTTTTGGTACACAATATACTGAACCTTTTTTGGGCACAAGCATATCCACACGCAATACAGAATATTGATAATCAACCACTTAAACACATAAATCATCATTTTGCTTTACAAAAAACATGGTTCACTATTTTCTGTTATTATACCTTGTTCTGCCAAGAAACATGTAAAATCAGACTTTGTTCACACCTGATGACGAAATGCGCACACAGATATCAAAAACGTTAACGCCCAAGCATCAACCCATGACGGAAATACAAGAAGAACGGAAAAGGTTCAGTATATTGTGAACCTTTTTATACAGACACCCTATCCCACCGAATTCTATCTCTTTCTTTGGCAAATCGTATTTTTTGTCCGTTTGAAGATGAATATAACATAACGTGAGTTCAACGACTTGTTTCAGCTTGATGAGCTAATAAAATTGAAAATGGGAGTCGTCTTGATATTTTTCCATTTTCATTTTTTAATTTTCAATTTTAAATTTTTAACCATGCTTTCTGAAAAACTTTTTGTAATTTTGCAACCAGATAACATATTAGCTTCGATTTTCTAACAAAAACGAATATGATTACAAAAAATCATTTGCACATATCATTATATGCTGCTATTGCTGTGAGCGCAGCATTTTCTTCTTGTTCTAGTGACGATGACATCAGCTCAGATGGTAATAAGACTGATATTGTCATTATTTCACCTGCTGATTCAATAATCACAGCTCCGTTTGTTACGATCACTAACAAATATGATCTTAGTGGCATAAAGGATAAAGAGATATCTTACAGTACGGAGTGGTATCCACTTAAAGGTGGCTTCATTGAAAAGACTAGCAATAAGAAACTGAAGGCTGGTGAGACCAGCAGCAGCTCTACATATAACTATCTGGAAAATGACAAACAGTATAAATATATCACGACTCTGACTTCTGGCAATGAACAGATATTCTATAAGTCATTGATATACAGGGTGAAGTTTAACGAGAAGGACTTTGCCATAACGGGTAATGCTGAGCGTGGTGATGAGGATAGTATCGTGAAGGTTTCATGTAAATTCAATGTTCCAAAGGAGTATCGTGACAAGTATGAATTCTATATTTGCTATTCTACTGAGCCTGATATGCTGAACAAAAGAATGAAATCAATGAGCGGTGAAGTAAAGTGTGAATTGGATGATAATGGATATGCTACCGTAGATGTGAAGAATCTGCGTTTGGGTCATACGTATTATTATCAGGCTATGATACAGCGTGCGGGCTATGCTCCTGATTACAGCGGTTGGGTTGATCCTTATTTTGAAGGTCTTTACTGTGGTGAGATAAAGAATACTTCTACTCCTGACCTTAAGGTGAATTTCACGGTTGGTGATCTTCCGAAAATTAACTATAAAGGTTTCATTATACCTATTAGTGCTACTACGAGCAATGGTAAAAACGACCGTATTCAAGTTGGTGTATGCTATTCCGCAACCAATAAAGAGCCTACCTTAGAGAAAGATGAGTATAGGGATTATGATGATGAAGAAGGAAGGAAGGAGATTGATGAGTTTGGCGAATGGGAGATAAATCATCTCAGCACTAATACTGTGTATTATTACCGTCCTTATGTGAAGTATAAATATGATGAATATGATAGCCATCTGGATGCCTACCGTATAGTGTATGGTGATGTGAAAACATTCAAGACTCCAGCTCTCAATCTCGCTAAGGGTGAGGTTGATTTGGGATTGTCTGTAAACTGGGCAGGTTGTAATGTTGGTTCTACCAGTCCTGATGGTTATGGTAACTATTTTACAAAGAATGGTGAGGGTTATGATGAAAATGGTGATAATGTTGCAGACCTTACAATTCCAGAGGGCTGGCGTCTGCCAACTGATAAAGAATGGGAAGAACTTGAATCTAAGATAGTTGGATATATTTGTCATAATAGTAAATGGGGACTTCTCATTGAAAATGAAGGAAAACAACTTTTCGTTCCTGAAAATCGCCCTTCTGCTGATGATAAATCGACAGGCGGTTACTGGGCATCGAATTACTCTGATGCAATAGGCTGTGGTGAAAATGGTTTTTATCGCTATTCTATTAAAAAAGATGACAAGCGTGGTATTCGCTTGGTAAAGGATAAAAAAGATAAATAGATAAGACAATATGAAAGGCTTCTTGAAAATCGTCCTTCTGTTATGTGCTGTTATTACAACAGTTGCATGTAGCCGTCCTAATCGTAAACATGAAACGGTAGATCCATTACCCGTGAAATACGAGAATGAGCTTTTCTCTATAGCTATGCCAAGTGGATGGGAGGTTGACGATTCCGGTTGGTTAGGACTGGATTCTATGCAAAATGAGGTGGAGATATATTCACATAATGCCCCTGTATGGTTCCACATCGTCAAGACATTCATGCCTATTCAATGGAAGAATGTTAATGAGGCTACCGAAATGGCAATAGCTGCAAGGGCTTTGAGTGGTGCCAATGCTGAGCTTATTAAAAGAACCGATAGCGTAGAGGTTGGAGGATATCCTTCTTCTATCCTGTATTTTGCCAACGCTGTGGATAATGACACAATCATTCAGAAACAGTATGTGACATATCTTGAGGACTCGCATATCGTCATTTATTTTAATGAGAATTTCTATTCAAATCAATGGGATGAAGCTCAGAAATATGGAGATAAGATAATAGGTTCGGTTAAACTGAAGAAGGTTGTTAATCCTCTTGAAAAGAATAATGCGATGAAAGAAACCATACAGAAGGCTATGGATGGAAATAAAATACAGAAAGAATATATAGAAAAGGGAAAGAAAATAGTCAAGGAGGCTAAATAAACCTATATAACAGAAAAATCCCGCTCTCGGCAAGCATTATAAATGCGCTGAGAGCGGGATTATGGTAATTATATACTCCTGAGTTTGAAAAACTCAGATTAAGCCTTTCTCATCTTAAGAGAATACTCGCGTGGAGTGCAACCCATCTTCTCCTTGAAGATACGACGGAATGTGTACTCGCTGCTGAAACCTACGAGGAATGCAATCTCACTTGCACGCTTTGTGCCCTTCTCGAGAAGTGGCATAGCCTCCTGAAGACGGAGGTCGTTTACATATGCTGTGAAAGATGTTCCCCTTTCCTTATGGAGATATGCACTGAGATATGTGCGGTTACTATTCATGTCACGTGCCAGAGTCTCAATATAAACATCTGGATTAAGATAGAATTTCTCAGCCTCATACTTCTTGAGAAGTGCGGCAAAATTCTTTGGTTTAGAATTTCTCATTTTTAATTTTACTAAATGTTATTTTGTTATCCGTTTATTAATTCTTTCGTACTTAGATTTTCTCCGCAAGAATTAAAGGCTATAGACTTTTGAGTCTTGCCTTTCGCCATTAATGACTTAACGAAATAGGTCTATTTTCTTTTACAAAAGTAGATTCTTATCGTTACCCTGAAGAGAACTTACAGAATACCTTTTATCTAATAGAACGGCAGGATTCCTTGCTTTACTGTCTATTATTACGCTTTCATAGCAACTACTTCCTTATTTTCCGTATATTCCTACACTTCAAATTTGCCGTTTATGATTTTGGTAGTTCTTTAACGAACTCGATTGCCCGAGGATAAAAAACGTTCAATCATATTCAGTCAAAATATATGGAGACCCTCATCACGGGTGAATAAAAATGCCATATTAACCCAAGGGAACCCCATTTTTCCGTTGCAAAAGTACAAAAAAAAATCGATTTTGAGCGCGTTTTTTTCAAAAAAAGATAAAAATTGTTAAGTTTTTAACAATTCAGAATAAAAATTTGCACACACAAACAAATTGTGCGTGCAAATTACTCATTTTTAAGATTTCTTTTCAAGAAAAACTCTTATTTTACTTCCCAAATGTCATTGGTTTCAAGAAGCTCTGCGAAATTATGATACTTCTTAGCTGCCTTAACCTCTTCGATCTGTGCTGTAACGCAGTCATCGTAGGTTGGAGCATCAACATCACGGATAACACCGAGTGCTACTGGGAAGCCGTCGCCGTTGCCCATGAGAGCGAGCTTGAGCTGGAGGGTGTTGTCCTCACAATGTGCGTCGTGAACAAGGATATCATTCTCTGTGATGCCGTTCTCACCAATCTTCACTACCTTGAGGCCGAAACCTTCCTGAACAAGTCCGAACTCACGATCCTTACCGAAGATCAATGGCTTGCCATGCTCTACGTAGATAGCGTTCTCTGCACGACCTGCTGAGTTATACACAGCAGCATGTGTACCGTCGTTGAAGATAACACAGTTCTGGAGAACCTCGGTTACAGAAGCGCCCTTGTGCGCATTTGCAGCCTTGAGAACTTCAACGGTGTGCTTGCCATCGGTAGCAACTGTACGTGCAAAGAAATGGCCACGAGCACCGAAACAGAGCTCTGCTGGGCGGAATGGATCCTCAACAGTACCGTAAGGTGAAGACTTACTTACGAAGCCACGTGGAGAGGTTGGAGAATACTGACCCTTTGTAAGACCGTAGATACGGTTGTTGAGAAGGATCATGTTGAGGTTGATGTTACGACGGTTAGCGTGGATGAAGTGGTTACCACCGATAGCAAGTCCGTCACCATCACCTGAGATCTGCCAAATGCTAAGATTAGGATTAGCAATCTTTGCACCTGTAGCGATAGCTGCTGCACGACCGTGAATAGTGTTCATGCCGTAAGTAGCCATATAGTGAGGCAGACGTGAAGAACATCCGATACCTGATATAACTGCTATGTTCCAAGGGTCAACGCCGATTTCTGCCATTGCCTTGTGGAGTGATGCGAGGAAGAAGTGGTCACCGCATCCAGGACACCAACGTGGCTGTCCTTTCTTATAATCGTTAGCTGTATATGCCATTTTGTTTTCTTTTTATATTAACCTATGATCTTGTTAAATGCAGCGACAAGCTCATTAACCTTGAATGGCTGTCCCTTAACCTCATTATACTGTGCAGGTACGAAGTTATCAACCTTCATACGCAACCAAGCAGCGAGCTGACCCATGTTCTGCTCAGCAACAACTACCTTTGGATACTTCTTGAGTACATCAGCAGTATTCTTTGGCAGTGGGTTGATGAACTTGAAGTGTGCGAGGGCAACCTTCTTGCCAGCAGCACGCATCTCGTCCATTGCAGCGTGGAGATGTCCGTATGTACCACCGAAACCTACGATGAGGAGCTGTGCATCATCAACATCACCTACAACCTCGAGGTCAGGAACCTGAATGTTATTGATCTTAGCCTGACGCTTGCGTGTCATGAGGTCGTGGTTCTCTGGGTTTGTAGAGATAGCACCTGTCTTGTCGTCCTTCTCAAGACCACCGAGGATATGCTCGAAGCCCTGACGACCAGGAACAGCCCAGTAACGTGTGCCGTTCTCAGCACGCATATAAGGAGTCCACTTACCCTTCAATTCCTCTGGAACGTATGGAGGATTGATAGCATCCATCTTAGCGAGGTCAGGGAGCTTGAATGCACCTGAACCATTAGCTACGTATGCGTCTGTGAGGAGACATACAGGAGTCATGTGCTCGAGGGCAATCTTTGAAGCCTGGAAAGCAGCATCGAAACAGTCTGTTGGACTTGTAGCAGCAAGTACTGGCATTGGAGACTCACCATTACGACCGAAAAGAACCTGAAGGAGGTCAGTCTGCTCAGACTTTGTTGGAAGACCAGTAGCAGGACCACCACGCTGTACGTCGAGAACAACAATTGGAAGCTCCATGATAACAGCAAGGTTCATAGCCTCAGACTTAAGACAGATACCAGGACCTGATGTGCTTGTTACAGCGAGAGCACCAGCAAATGCAGCACCAAGAGAAGATGCACAACCTGCAATCTCATCCTCGCACTGAACAGTAGTCACACCAAGTGACTTGTGCTTAGAGAGCTCGTGAAGAACGTCGGTAGCAGGGGTGATAGGGTAAGAACCAAGATAGAGCTTAAGTCCAGCCTTCTCAGCAGCAGCAATGAAGCCGTATGCTGTAGCCTTGTTACCTGTGATATCCATATAACGTCCAGGGGTTTTCTCCTTTGACTCTATACGATAAACGTTAGTTGCTGAAGAATGCGTGTTGTGACCGTAGTCATAACCAGCCTGAATAACCTTGATGTTAGCCTCAGCGATTGCAGGCTTCTTAGCGAACTTCTCACGGAGGAAGTTAGCAACGAGGTCAAGGTCACGGCTGAAGAGCCAGCATACAAGACCAAGTGCGAACATATTACGGCACTTAAGCATTGCCTTATTGTCCATGCCTGTGTCAGCAAGAGCCTCCTTCACGATAGTTGTGATAGGGCACTGGATAACACGGTCTGGATCAATACCCATCTCACCGAGGTAGTCCTGAGTCTCGAAAGCAGCCTTCTTGAGGTCGCTCTCACCGAAAGAGTCAGTATCGATGATGATTGTTGCGTTTGGCTTTGCGTAACGGTACTGGGTCTTGAGGGCAGCAGCATTCATGGCTACAAGAACATCACACTCATCACCAGGAGTATATACCTTGCTTGCACCAATGTGTACCTGGAAACCTGATACACCAGTAAGCGAGCCTTGTGGGGCGCGGATATCAGCGGGATAGTCTGGGAATGTAGAGATACTGTTACCTACGGTAGCAGATACTGTAGAGAAAATGTTACCTGCAAGCTGCATTCCGTCACCGGAATCACCTGAAAAGCGGACAACAACCTGGTCCAACTCCTTAACTTCTAATTGTTCTGCCATAAATGCTTTTGTTATATTTATGAGTTATAATTTTCTTCTTTTTTCCTGTAATTTATTACAATCTGTTGCAAAAGTACATATTTTTATTGACAAATACAAATTTTCGCTTACAAAACTTTACTTTTTGATAGTAAATTGCTGTATTCTGCACGATTTTATTATGTTTTTGCCTATAGTTCCACTCTTTTCACATTTACATCCTCATGGAGGAACATAGCCGCACATTCCTTGAATCTTTCAGGGTTTTCTGTTGTATAATATGATATTTCTCCGTTCTTAGAACATCTTTCATCCATCTCCTTATGACGGCTCAGATAGTCTTCAAGACTTGCTGCCACATATTCTCCTTGTGGAACTATTTTTATTCCTTCAGGTACTGACTTACGTAAAGCATTCATAAGAAGAGGATAGTGGGTACAACCTAATAATATAGTATCTATCTCACTATCTTTCTCAAGAAGCTGATTTATTCTCTTCCTTACAAAGTATTCCGCACCTTCTGTTTCTGCTTCTCCAGCCTCAACAATAGCAGCCCAGAGAGGACAAGCCTGTCCTGTTACTTTTATGTCTGGAAAGAACTTCTTTATTTCGAGTGTATAGCTCTCACTACGAACAGTTCCCTCGGTGGCTACAAGACCAACATGACGTGTTTTGGTGATATTACCTATAACCTCTACAGTAGGGCGTATTACACCGAGCACACGTCTTTCTGGATCAACAAGAGGGATATCGTTCTGTTGAATAGTACGAAGTGCCTTTGCAGAAGCTGTATTACAACCAAGGATTACGAGTTTACATCCCATATCGAAGAGTTTCAGTACGGCTTCTCTTGTGAACTGATACACAACATCGAATGAGCGCGGTCCGTAAGGTGCTCTGGCATTATCCCCTAAATACAGAAAATCATACTGCGGTAGTCGTTTACGCAACTGCTGCAGTATGGTCAGTCCACCATAACCGGAATCAAATACTCCTATAGGTCCAGGGGTTTTATCTCCTTTTATCATCTAATTCTATCGATTAGTAAATCTGTCACATCCTCTCCTATCATAGGATTTATATATGGAACAGCATTATTATCGGTATTGAGGATAACAATAAAATTATTCTCACTGCCTAAAGCCTTGATAGCATTATCAAGCTTATTGCGAAGTGGAGTCAATGCTTCTTCCTCTGCCTTTGCAAGAAGTCTCTCTGATTCCTGCTTGAAAGCTATGTTACGCTCTAATATACTCTGCAACTCGCTTTGACGCTTCTCACGTATAGCAGATGCCATACCATTTATATTCTCAATGAAGTTCTCATATTTTTCATTGAAGTCCTTCTCAGCAAACTGTATCTCTGAGTCATATTGCTTTCTCAGACTTTCTATGTTTGCCTTAGCACTTACATAGTCAGGTGTAGCCTTGAGCACAGCATCATAACTGAA
Source organism: uncultured Prevotellaceae bacterium (assembly GCA_946406435.1). GTDB lineage: Bacteria > Bacteroidota > Bacteroidia > Bacteroidales > Bacteroidaceae > Prevotella. The sequence goes on from CAMJKP010000021.1 coordinate 18,315, forward strand.
ATAACCGATTCTTATCTGCTGTGCGCTGATAGGAAGCATTACGAATAATATAAATAAAAGGAGTAGATATTTTTTCATGATCACTAAACTCTAAACACTAATCTCTAAACAAAAACAAAAAAGGGCAGGTCTTCAGACTTTCGACTGAAGTGACCTGCCCTGTATGTCGTATGTCGTTTACTTAAGCTTGTTAAGTTCAGCCTTTACCTCAGCTGTAACATCCTTTGAGCCTGCACCAACATAAAGGGCAGCACTCTGCTCGAAGATGTAAGTATATTGACCAGCCTTACCTACGTTCTGGATAGCAGTCTGTACCTTCTGATATACAGGAGCCATCTTTTCCTGCTGCTGCTTCTGGAGTTCCTGCTGATTCTGAGCGTATGTCTGCTGCATCTTCTGATACATCTCCTGAAGAGAAGCCTCTGTCTCCTTCTGAGTTGTAGCGTTCATTGTAGCCTTTGCCTTATCGTACTCGTCAGCCTTGCGCTGAATTTCGTCCTGCATAGCCTTGAGTTCGTTCTCAAATTGCTGGGCAGTAGCCTGAAGCTCACCATTGATTTTTGCAATCTCAGGGAGTGTAGTCATTATGCTCTGTGAATCAACATGTCCAAACTTCTGTGCCATTACAGCCATTGGAGCAAAGAGCATCATAATGATGATAAGTCTTTTCATTTTCTTTGTCGTTTTATTATTGTTTATTTTTTTCTATTTATTTCCGGATAATCCGGATAATATCCGGTCATTCCTAATGAAAACCGGCTACAAAGTTAGTATAAAAGCGCGAAACATCAAAATTTATTCGCCATTATCAGTAAAATATTGTGAATTATTAATAATCCAACGCACTATTGAACGTTATATCCAAGTTTTTCAAGCACTTCTCTACTGATATCTATCTTTGGTGAAGCATATATCATACCATTGTCTGAAGCACGGTCTATAACCATAGAATATCCTCTCAATTCTGATATGCTTTTTACTGCATTGTATATTTCCTCCTGAATTGGTGACATCAAGGATTCACGCTTCTTGAAAAGTTCACCTTCAGGACCGAAATACTTCTTCTTCAAGTCAGAGGCTTCCTTCTCTTTTTGCATTATAGCCTCCTGCTTTGCTTTCTTCTGTTCCTGAGAAAGGAATACAACTTCATTCTGGTAATTCTTGTACATAGTAGATGCTTCAAGATTGAGTGCCTCTACCTCTGCCTGCCATTTCTTTGAAACCTGGTTCAACTGTTCGTTAGCACGCTCGTATGCGGGAATATTCTTAAGGATATATTCCATATCAAGAAGGGCAAATTTCTGGGCTTTGCATGAGGTGCTGACACCAAATGAAAGCATTCCTAAAAACAATGTTATTAATAGAACTCTTGATTTCATAATTGTTGTTTTTTAAATAACTGGCAATATTACCGATTGCAAAATTATTCAATTTTTGTCTTTAAACAAAAGAAATTTCCCTATAAGATATAGAGAAATTCCCTATGTTTTGTTTAGAACTCCTGACCAAGGATGAAGTGGAACTGACTTCCACCTCTTTGCATACTTTGCTGAGTTCCACCAGTATATACTTTGTCAAATCCGTATGCCCAGTCTATACCCATCAGACCTACCATTGGCAGATAGATACGTACACCTACACCGGCACTTTTCTTCATACTGAACGGATTGAAATACTTCACATCGCTCCATGCATTACCTGCCTCTGCAAATGTAAGACCATAGATGGTTGTATTACCAAGCATGAATGGATAACGGAGTTCAAGTGAGAAACGGTCGTAGGCATATGAGCTATACACCGATCTATCTGATGTGTTAAACGCATTAGAACCATCCTTCGCTATTCTCTCGTAATTTGATGATGTTGAGAGAGAACCATTATCATAACCACGAAGACCGATAGTCTCAGAACCATAACCAGTAGAATAACCTGACATACCATCACCACCCATATAGAATGTTTCGAATGGAGACAGATTATACTTGTTGTATGAACCAAGAATACCTAACTCGACACGTGTCATAAGAACGAAACACTTTGCCCCACTTGTGAGGGCTGTATAAGTCTTGCTCTTGAATTTCCACTTATGATACTCAATCCAACGATACTTCTCCTGCTGTTCTTGATGATATGTACTTGAGTTTCTATCTAGAGCAAGGTTCTTATAATCCTTATTACTAAATGCTGACCAAGGTGGAGTTATTGATACAGACAAATCAAACTCAGAACCACGACGTGGGAAGAGCTGGTTATCTGTTGATACACGTGATAAATCAACACCCAAGCTAAGGTTATTACAGTTACCTGTTTCTACAAGGAAATAGTCAAATTTATTCAACATGTATCGTGTATATGAAAGCGACATTGACAACATGAAATAATCATCAGGCCAACGAAGACGCTTACCAATACCCGCACTTGCACCAAACAGTTTCATATACTTATCAGGATCTATAGACCTCTCATATATGCTATTATAACCATAGCCACTATAACCACCATAATAGCCATAATAGTTTTGCATTGTTTGCTGATTGTAGTATGAAGAGTTCACGCTTGTCTGCTTTGAATAGAAAGCATTTACAGAGAACTGAAGTGGACGCTTTCCACCAAGCCAAGCAGTAGAATAGCCCATATTATATGACTGATAGTATGTACCATTGGTCTGTACACCTAAAGAAAGAGTCTCACCATCACCAATTGGCATGAGACCTCTATGCTCACTATTCTTATTGAACAGATTAGCCATAGAGAAGTTATTAAGCTTCAGACCAATCTTACCTATGATACCAGTCTGACCCCAACCAAGAGAGAACTCAATCTGGTCATTAGACTTCTGCTCAAGATCCCAGTTGATATCCACTGTTCCATCATCAGGGTTTGGCTTTATGTCTGGATTAACCTTTTCTGGATCAAAGTGTCCCATTGAAGCAAGTTCACGTGCAGAACGCTGTAGTGCTTCCTTAGAGAAAAGATCACCCGGCTTAGTACGAAGCTCACGACGCACAACATTCTCATACAGACGGTTATTACCATTAATACGAACATGCGAGATATGAGCTTGTGGACCTTCCGTTATACGCATTTCAAGGTCAATACTATCACCAACGATATTTATTTCCGTAGGGTCAAGACGATAGAAGAGATAACCATTATTCCAATACTCATTACCAACGGCATCCTCATCCCCAGAAAGACGCTTACCAAGCAGTTTCTGGTTATAGACGTCACCCTTCTTCATATTAAGTATTCTTGCAAGATATTCAGACGGATAAATAGTATTACCTACCCATGTAATATTACGGATATAGTATTTTTGACCTTCCTCTACCTTGAGATATACATTTACGTGACGGTCATCGTATGGACTAACGCTATCCTTGAGGATAGTAGCATCACGGAAACCAAGTTCGTTATACTTCTCTATAAGACCGTTCTTAGCTTCAGTAAAACGCTCAGGAGTAAATTTCTTTGACTTAAACAAAGAGTAGAACTTACCAGCCTCATTGATTTTCTTCAATGCACCCTTAGTGAAAATTCCACCCTTGATTTTCTTGTCAGTAAGATACTCATTACCTTCAATAGTAATGCTGTGAACTTTTGTCTTCTCCTTCTTGTCAACTTCAACATCAAGGATTACATAATTCTTCTGACTCACATCATCACGCTGACGGATGAAAATCTCAGCATTCTTGAAACCCTTGTTATCGAAATATCTCTTTGCAAGAATCTTCGCGCGGTCTATCATATTAGGAGTAATCTGTGAACCCTTCAACAGACCGAGTTTTTCCTCCATATCGGTTTTCTCAGTCTTTTTCAGACCAATATAGTTGATAGAAGAAACACGAGGACGAGTTCTGAGATAGATGTGCAGATATATGTCATCACCAACGATAGAGTCAGCAGCAATCTTTACCTCTGAGAAGAGTCCATGACGCCAATAACGCTTCACAGCATCTGTAATCTCATTACCAGGAACGGCTATTTTCTGGTCTATTGACAGACCAGAGATGCTGGTAAGCATATAATCCTCATAGTCATCTACACCGCTCACGGCAAGACCCTTGATAGTACACTCGCGTGCCTGTCCCGCATAACTTATATCAGGATTTACAATCTTATCCTGTGCGAAACTTGTTAGAAGTGAAAAGTTAAAAGTGAAGAATACAAGTATATTTCTTCGCTTGAATAGTTCACGCATTTTATCTTTAATTATCAATTTTCAATTATCAATTTTTATCTTCTACCTGAGCCTCTGTCTTACCAAATCTTCTCTGGCGTGACTGATAGTCCTCAATAGCCTTATGAAGATCCTCCTCCATAAAGTCTGGCCAATATGTATCACAGAAATACAATTCTGAATATGCTATCTGCCAAAGCAGATAATTACTTATCCTCAACTCGCCTCCAGTACGAATAAGAAGTTCAGGATCAGGCATGAAATTTGTTGCCAGATGTTCAGAAACGGTCTGCTCTGTTATATCCTCAACATTGAGTTTTCCATCCTTCACTTCCTGTGCCACATCAGCCATAGCCTTTGTAATCTCCCAACGTGAAGAATAGCTGAGAGCCACAACCATAGTCATAGCATCATTCTTTGCCGTATGCTCCTCTGTCTCAGCAAGCTTTTTTCTAACCTCGACAGGAATACGACTTAAATCACCTACTACACGGAAACGCACGTTATTCTTCATGAAAATCTCATCCTCAAGACTTGTGAGGACAAGTCCCATGAGTGCGGCTACCTCGTCTGCCGGACGATTCCAGTTCTCTGTAGAGAAAGTGTATAGAGTAAGGAACTTCACACCAAGTCGAGTACATTCAGATGTGATTCTGCGAACAGTATCTACACCTGCCTGATGACCATATGCTCGAGGCTTACCCTTTTCCGTAGCCCAACGTCCGTTACCATCCATAGTGATGGCTATATGTTGCGGAATTCTTGTCTTATCTAACATATATATTTTTTCTACTTTACTCTATATTAATCCTTTAAACACGTCTTGCATTTTTCCCAGAAACTATATGTGAGAGATATCTGCAAACTGCTGTAACTGTCCGTGTTCTTGAATATTCCTGTACTTGAGATATGATATGGATCTTTAACACCATCAAGCTTATCTGAAAGCGTGAAATGCATCATCCACTCCAAACCAAGATTAACCCTATCTGCAAGCTTGTATTTCACACCAAATGCTATTGGAAGATTTGCAGTAAATACCCCGCTACTTCCTGTCATTTCTGGTGAACCGTAAAGATCTGATGAACTCTTCACTACCTTGGCAGGTACAGCCGACAAGTCTATCGTACCATTCTTGCAGTTCACGTATGTAAAACCAAGTCCTACTCCTATGAATGGTGTAAGTCTTTTTGCTCCACGATAGTCCCTTCCTGTTCCATATGGAAAGAAGTTATACTCATAAAGCGCATTGAAATCAACAAGGGTATTCTTAAACTCGTACGGCTCTCTTGCCGATTCTGAATACTGTTTAGTATTAAAATCTGGATAGTAGGTTGATAGATTCTTTGAAGAACCTTTTATTGAACCAAATCCAAGTGCAAAGCGAAGTGCCGAACGAGGATTCATTACCCTTCTGAGTATTATAGAGCCTGATGGTGATGTATTTTCTCCCGACAGAATTCCTCCGTTGAAATCTCCTTCGTATGTTGTAAGTCCTAAGCCAGCTCCAAACTCCATACGATACTCTGGGTCATCCTGCGCCATTACTCCAGAGCAGGAAAACAATATCGCTGTAGTTATGAGTGACTTAAGCTTCATAATTCTAAGAGGCCGTTATTTCTTATCCCAACCCATTTTGTTTATACGACCTTTCCATACCTGACCGCTGCCTGTGCATACAATCCAGATAAAGTAGTCGTTATCTACTGCTATTGATGCAGTACTTGCAGAAAAATCTTTTGGAAGAATTAATTTATCATTTTCCTTCCAACATATTCCACAGTCTATTGAATAGTACAGTTTATCACATTCACCACCAATAGCAAGCATATTATTATCGTATGCTGTTACACTAAGGTTGCTGAGTTTTGGAAGATAGTAATTATTACTACTATTAAACTTCTGATACATCCAAGACTGGTCTTTATCTGTATTCTCCTCAACAATCTTGCTCCATACCTCTGCTTTTTTGCTATTAGCAGAAGAATTGCCAATTACGAATGCACGCTTTACATCTGTGTTGCCTGTTGTTGCAGTAGATACAAAGTTTATGTCTGAAGAAGGTACATACTTTGCATCATCGTCTATATCTTCATTTTTCCATGAAGCACCGTTATCAAGAGACATCATCAACTTATTGGCACTTGACATAGCAAACATCTCCTTGCCACATACACCTAAAACCGACTTCACGTCTGCTGATACCGTATTCCAGCTTTTTGCATCTGATGAAGAATATATTACACCACCGTCAGTAACGTAAATAGTATTACCATCAGTTGTCATTGTAGCATTTGCGCTGAAAGATCTTGCTTTCTTCAAACTGCCGTCAACAAAAGTCTTAAGCTCTGAACCACTGGCAGTCTTACCAAGTACTACAAGACTATTATTGCAAATTCCAGTCTTTACACTGGTATAGTTCTTTATATCATTGTCAATATCGAACTTGTTCCAAATTAATGTATCTGCAATCTCCTTATGAGCTACGATAGTAACTGTATATTTTTTTACAAAATTTCCAGAAGAAGAAAATACATATAATTCTCTTGGCTGAGAGAAATCAAGAGTATCTTTCATACTAAAAGGAGTGATAGAATCACTTACCGCACTCTTCCAGTAAACATTATTGACATTACCATTGAGAGCATATACTGATGCAAACTTTATCTCTTTTAAGTTTGTTCCAACAGGCAATGAATCAGGAGCATTTGTTATTGTCCCTGAATATTGGTCAATTTGTAATTTATATCCACTTGCATTAATAGTGTCGGCTGAATCTACATATGTCAGAGTTCCGAGAGTTAATCCCGTAATAGCCGTATCATCATAATAAACAATTTCCGTGTCATCATTATCACCAAGACACGAAGACATCATACACACCGTAGCAAAAGACAGTGCGAAAATAGATATTTTTGATTTCATTTTATCCTAATTTCGAAATTTCGAGTGCAAAAGTACTTAGAATTTCTCAAAAAAATGAATAAAATCTATGTTTATTAGTAAATTATATCTTAAAACTTGATTATTTAAGGTTAATTGACAAAAAAAATTTGTATAAACACCAAAAATTACATTTTACATGCTATTTAACGTGTTTCTTCAGTATTCCCATGTAATTCCTATGTTCCTCCGAACCAAACTCGATGAACCTCCGCTTTTTCTTCGCTTTGGAACGGACCTTCATCGAGTTTGGTTCGGAGGAAGAGCGAAGGCATAGCGAAGTTAGAACGAATTATAATATCAATAATAAAAGCCAATAATGAACATTCATTATTGGCTTTTGTATTTCGCTTAAGAACTAATTACTTAGGTTGCTTGCCAATATATGCAAGGATACCACCATCTACATAAAGAACATGACCGTTTACGGCATCTGAAGCCTTTGAAGCAAGGAATACGGCAGGACCACCAAGTTCAGCAGGATCAAGCCAACGGCCAGCAGGAGTCTTTGCACAGATGAATGAGTCAAATGGATGACGACTACCGTCTGGCTGACGCTCACGCAAAGGAGCTGTCTGAGGAGTAGCTATATAACCAGGACCTATGCCGTTACATTGGATGTTATACTCACCATATTCTGAGCATATATTACGGGTAAGCATCTTTAAGCCACCCTTAGCAGCTGCGTATGCAGAAACAGTCTCACGACCAAGTTCTGACATCATAGAGCAGACATTTATAATCTTACCTTCCCTACGCTCCATCATCTCAGGAAGAACAGCAGCAGAACAGATATAAGGTGCAACAAGGTCGATGTCTATAACCTCCTGGAACTCAGAACGCTTCATCTCGTGCATAGGAATACGTTTGATAATACCCGCATTATTTACGAGAATATCAATTTGACCAACCTCCTTATGGATCTTATCAACGAGTTCCTTTACAGCTACCTCGTCAGTAACATCACACACATAGCCACGGACATTCTCGATGCCTGCAGCCTTATATGCAGCGAGAGCCTTCTGAACAGCCTCTTCACTACGAACATTAAACACTATATTCTTAATGCCTGCGTTTACGAAAGCCTCAGCAATACTGAAGCCTATGCCATAGGCAGCACCAGTAATCCACGCATTCTTTCCTTCAAGAGAGAAATCTTTTAAGCCTGTCATAGTTTAGTTTTATGATTTAAGTTATATTGATAATGAGTGCAAAGATACTAATTTTTCCTTACTTTCCAAAGAAAACAATCTTTTTTTCCTTATAAGTCCCATGTAGTTCCCTTGTGACTCCCATGTAAGTCCCATTTTCCGCCTATATATAATAGGCGTTAATTATTATTTCAACTTTTTTCCACACCTACATGTAGTTTTTCCACAATAATTGCGTTTCTATAAGTAGAAAGTTTAATTTTAACAAAAATGACTGAACAGGAAGAAAGATTTACCAAACTCGTTCGCGAGTATAAGAATACGGTATATACTGTCTGTATGATGTTTGCAGAATCTCCTGACGAGACTGATGATTTGGTGCAAGAGGCACTTATCAATCTCTGGCGAGGCTTTAAAACAGCAGATGATGTATGCAAATCGTGGGTGTGGCGAGTTACTATGAACTCGTGCATAACCATCGACCGTAAGAAGAAGAGAAAAAACTCTTCTGAATGCCCTCTTACAGCTGATATGGAGAGCGTAATGAATAGTTATGAAACTAATAGAAATGCCAACGTGAGGCTTCTCTATGACCGTATTCATCAGCTCAATCCGTTTGATCGCGCCATAGTAATGTTATGGCTTGACGGAATGCCATACGATGAGATTGGCGAGATTATGGGCATCACTACAAAGAATGTCTCTGTGAGATTAATCAGAATTAAAGAACAGCTTAAAAAGATGAACAATGGAAAATAACGGCACTAGTTTGGAACTTGAGGAGATGCGCCTCCAGATGGCAACTCTCCAGAAGCAGCTCGATGAGCGACTAAAGCTTGATGAGGAGTTGCTTAAGAAGAATACTATAAACAAGAAGATAAATAGCATAAACAGATATGGATATTTTTCGTTGATTGGTATTCCTATGGCATTTGCTGGTCTTTGTATAGTACAATACAGATTCCATATATCTTTAGAATTTATTTTAGTAGCAATTCTATCAGTTTTAATAATCACAGGTTTAGATTTCTGGTCAGCAAACCGTGTGAAATCCGTAGATTTTTCAAAGAAGAGCGTCAAGGAAATAGTTAAAACTTTGATAAGCATGAAGAAATGTAACCAAAGAATAAGATTAGTTGATTTTTTAACAACTCCAATCTTTATTTCATGGCTTATATATGAAATATATGTGCATAGCTTCTCTCATTTCATGTTTAATGAAGGTTTCCCTACATGTCTTTTCATCTGTATAAATTCCATCATATTTTTCTCTATTCTTACTATATTATTACTATTATGTTGGAAGATGTATAAGAAAAATCAACGCAATATTACTGAGATGATTGAAATACTGAAAGATCAGGAATAGCATATAGAAAGCCCTCGCAATTTTGTGAGGGCTATTCTTTTTCCTATTTATTTTTATCCTTTATTATTTTATTAAAGGTTTTAAATTAAAATAAATAAGAAAAGATAATAAGAAAGTGGTGTGGAAATGTGGATATTGTATGTTTGACACTCATAGTCAATAAGATGGGAAATGAATAAGTGTATTGATAACACATTAATATAAGTTTTATAACCTGTGGATTATCCACTATGGGCTTTGTGGATATATGATGGGTGTGTATAAATGGCAAGTTATTAGTTTTCTATCAACGCTATTTCCACTACCTTTACACATCATTTCAACATGTTATTAACAGGTTTTACATATACTTTTCCCTATAGTTTATCCACAATCTGTGGAAAACTATAGGGAAATTGGGTAAATTTATAAAAAAAACGCTTAAGGATTATTCCCTAAGCGGCTTTTATATATAAACATTATTAGATGATGCTCAACTATTATAATATGTTATTCTAAAATAACATTCTCTACGCGATTAAAGATATTCTCAGGTGTAATATCGTTAAGGCACTTATAATTGCCATACTGGCAAGGAATATTGCCGTAGATAGAGCATGGACGGCATTTCATGTCAAGTTCCACTACGTTTTCCACACTTTGATTCCAACCGAGGAAACCTGCAAATCGATGAGTAGCACCCCAGATGCTTACAACAGGACAGGCTACAAGAGATGCGAGGTGCATATTACCTGAGTCCATTGATATCATCACATTGAGATGTGACATGAGGATAAGTTCCTGACTGATATCCTTTAGCGTAGAAGTAGCAGATGTTACTTGTGAATATTTATCTTGCCATTCTTTCATCTTCTGAGCCTCTTCACCTTTTCCGTGAAAGAGGAATATACGACAGCTTGGATGTGCCTTAATAATCATCTGCACCACCTTCTCCATTTTATCAAGGGGATAAATTTTACCCTTATGTGCTGCAAATGGAGCTATACCTATCCATTTGGTGAATGTTTTCTTTTCGCCTATTGTTTCAGAGAGAAGTCGGAGATTTCCCCTACCCTCTCCATATATGCTTCGAAAATCAGGAGTTATAAAATAGCCGAGCTTTTCAAGTACATCGGCATAGTTGCGGAAAGATGTGGGTAACTGGTGGAAATTAGTTTTATCCTCATTTACAAGAGCACGCTTTTCCTTGCGATGCTTGTCTATATGTGCTACTTTATAGTTAGACAGTACAAAGCGAAGACGAAGGTAATGAGAACGCAGAACGCCATGCATATCAGCTATATGCGTGAAATGCTTGGCTTGAAGTCTGCGATAGAGAGCATTAAGTCCGGTAATACCTTTGTATTCCTCTTTAAGATCAGCACCCATGAAACCTACATTATCAGCAAGATTCTCGAAAAAAGGACGTGCAAATGGGCGAGACAATACCGTAATTCGAAGATTAGGATATTGTTTTGCCAATGAGCTAACCACTGGTACTAGCATAGCTACATCACCAATGGCGGAGAATCTTATTATGAGAATGTGAGGTGTCTTCAATATGTACTATTTAGCTATTTACTATGTACAATTTAGGCTTATTTCTTCCCGTAAAGTACAGGATTTGTGTCAGCATCATTATACATCTTCATCTGGCGATATACCTTCATGTATTTCTTGCCTGCTGCTATATCTGCAAGAAGCTGATCAATAGCTGTTGAGAGGTCAACTTGCTGCTCAAGAAGAATGTCTAGCTTTGCCTTACACTTTGCAATATGCTCAGCACTTGCATCTGTGCGTTCTACCTGCTCTTTCATGTGATATATCTTGAGAGCAAGGATAGAAAGGCGGTCAATAGCCCATGCAGGTGACTCTGTATTAATGGTAGCTCCATCCAGTATCTTTACATCCTTATAGTGGTCGCGGAAGTAAGAATCGATATTCTCTACCATATCAGTACGATCCTGGTTTGACTTATCAATTCTGCGCTTCAAAACGAGTGCTGCAGCAGGATCAATATTAGGATCGCGGATTATATCCTCGAAATGCCATTGTACTGTGTCAATCCAACATTTATGATAGAGAATATTGTTGATTGTATTCTCTGGGAATGGATTCTTTATAGGTGTGTCAACATTATCGTTGATGTGATAATCAGCGATTGCGTGACGGAATATTTCATTGCTTGTTGATGTAAATGACATATTATTTATATACCAAAAATTGACATAGAATAATGATTTCCAAATGCAAAAATAATGTAATTATTTGAGAAATGCAAATTTTTCACACTATTTTTTGTTTGAATTGAGGAACTCCACAAGTTTTTCTACAGCTCTTCCACGATGTGAAATACTGTTTTTCTCTTCTGAGGTCATTTCTGCGAATGTCTTGTCATAACCGTCAGGTTGGAAGATAGGATCATATCCAAATCCGGTTGTCCCTCGCTTTTCCTCCGTTATAACTCCCTTTACAGTCCCATTGAAAAGGTGTACTTCCCCATGATATATAAGGGCGATAGAAGTACGGAATTGAGCCTTACGCTCTTCTCCTACCCTACCCTTCAGCTTATATATAAGCTTTCGCATATTAGCCTCTGAGTCATGATCTTTTGTAATATCCATTTCAGGGTCGCTATAGTCAGGGTCTTCAAGGTTGGCATAGCGTGCGGAGTATACTCCTGGGGCACCGTCAAGAGCTTTTACCTCAAGACCTGTGTCATCGGCAAAGCAGTCAAAGCCATAGAACTTACTTATATACTGTGCCTTCTCAAGAGAGTTTTCCTCAAGAGTAGCGTGTGTTTCAGGAAGTTCGTCAAAGCATCCTATCTCCTTCAATGAACGAACCTCAAAACGGTCGCTCAGAATCTCGCGAACCTCACGAAGCTTATTCTCATTATTTGTTGCAAAAACGATAATTGGTTTCATACCTTTTACTTTTGTTTTCATCTTATCAAATCCTTCTCCATATACGTTAGAGGCATTTGATACAGTTACGAATGCTGTTGGATCTACTCTCTTTACAGCCTCAAAAACTTCGTGTGAGTAGTGCTTGGTACACACGCACATAAGTACCTTACGTTCAGTCTTTGTATACCAACCCTCGCCGTCAAGTACTGTAAGTCCAAAGCCTGCCTTATTTATAGCATCAGCAATAACTGAGTAGTTTCGGGAAAATATATACACTACTAGACATTGGTTAAATCGTCGGGTAAAGAAGTCAAGTGTTATGGCTGAAAGAACGAGTAGCACATATCCAAAAATTACCTTCTTAGGATCATGGAATATAAAATATGAACTTGACACAATGATAATGTCAACATACATAAGAACCTGTCCAAGAGATATATCACGATATTTGTTTACTACTGCTGCTATGATGTCTGTACCGCCTGTAGAACCGTTATAGTGGAAGCATAATGCAAGTGCAAATCCTTCTATCAAAGCGCATAGAATACAAGCCATGAACATATCACTTTCGCCTAAGAAAGATGGCAACTGATGTGTTACTGGATCTTCCAATATTCTTTGGCAAAACCACAGCCAGAAAGAGACAAGTCCAAAGCCCCAGATAGTCTTTAGGCTGAACCTAAGTCCGAGAATCTTTCCTCCAAGAGCCAAAAGTACCACATTAATAGCGGCATACGGAATCTCTACACCAATTCCAGATGAATAATATATAAGTGCCGCTATACCTGAGACACCACCTGTAGCAAGCTCATAAGGGAGCAAGAAAAGAGTGAGACCTATGGCATATATGAAGGTTGCTATTGCCACCATCATATAATCGCGTATCTCAAGTAATAATTCGTGTTTGGTAAACATATTTTTATAAATAATAGACCCACCCCCTTGCCCCTCCCATAAAGTGAGGGGAGTAGATAGTAATAAGAGAGAAGTCTATAATAATAAAATGTAATTACTCCCCTCCCTTTATGGGAGGGGCTAGGGGGTGGGTCGTTTTACTTCACCACAATATTGATAATTCTTCCAGGCACAACGATTGTCTTAACAATCTGCTTGCCTTCAGTATATTTAGCGGTACGTTCATCAGCAAGTACTGCCTTCTCAGCATCTTCCTTCGATACATCAGCAGGAAGCTGAATAGTGAAGCGTGTCTTGCCACAGAACTGAACAGGCATAGTGATTTCAGAGTCCTTCATCTTTGTCTCGTCGAATACTGGCCATTGAGCATCACATACACTACCCTTCTCTCCAAGTGTGTGCCAGAGTTCTTCGGCAATAAATGGAGCAAATGGAGCAATAAGGATTGTGAGTTGCTTGAGAACAGACTTGCTATGACACTTTTGAAGCTCACCTACAGCAATCATGAATGCTGCAATAGATGTATTATAAGAGAAGTTTTCTATGTCCTGAGTAACCTTCTTTATAAGCTTATGGAGTGACTTCTCCTGATCAGCTGTTGGCTGCTCATCGTTAACTTGATACTCGCCCATACGGTCGTAGAACAAGCCCCAGAACTTCTTCAAGAAGCGGTGACAACCGTCAATACCGTTGGTATCCCAAGGCTTTGACTGCTCAACAGGACCAAGGAACATCTCGTACATACGGAGAGTATCTGCACCATACTTCTCAACAATCATATCAGGATTAACCACGTTGAACATAGACTTTGACATCTTTTCAACTGCCCATCCGCAGACATACTGTCCATTGTCATTGAGAATAAACTCAGCATTATTGTATTCAGGACGCCAAGCCTTAAATGCCTCTACATCAAGAATATCTGCGCTTACGATGTTTACGTCAACGTGGATAGGTGTAACGTCATACTCATCCTTCTTGTCAAATGAAACGAAGGTATTAGTATCCTTGATACGATATACGAAGTTAGAGCGACCCTGAATCATACCCTGGTTAACGAGTTTCTGGAATGGCTCTTCCTTCTTAGAGATACCAAGGTCGAAGAGGAACTTATTCCAGAAGCGAGAGTAGATAAGGTGACCTGTTGCGTGCTCTGAACCACCTACATAGAGATCCACGTTCTGCCAGTACTCAGCTGCCTTTTCTGAAAGAAGAGCCTCGTTGTTGTGTGGATCCATATAGCGGAGATAGTATGCAGAAGAACCTGCAAAACCAGGCATAGTGTAGAGCTCGATAGGGAAGACGGTCTTATTGTCGATAAGAGCCTTATCAACAATCTTCTTGTTCTGCTCATCCCAAGCCCAGATCTGAGCGTTGCCCAATGGAGGCTCACCAGTCTCAGTTGGCAGGAACTTATCCACCTGTGGAAGTTCGATAGGCAGACACTCCTCTGGAATCATTGTTGGGATGCCATTCTTGTAATATACAGGGAATGGCTCACCCCAGTAACGCTGACGAGAGAAGATAGCATCACGAAGACGGTAGTTAACCTTCACACGACCAATGCCATGTTTCTCAACGAATACCTTTGTTGCCTTGATAGCTTCCTTAACGGTCATGCCATTAAGAACGAGGCTCTCGCCATCATATTCAATAGCTGTCTTGCCTGGGGCAGGAGAGTTGCTTACAATACCTTCCTTAGCATCGTATGACTCTTCGCTGATATCAGCACCCTCGATAAGTGGGATGATAGGGAGGTCGAAATGCTTTGCGAAGGCATAGTCGCGTGAATCATGAGCAGGAACTGCCATGATAGCACCTGTACCATACCCAGCAAGAACATATTCAGAGATATAGATAGGACATTTGTCGCCTGTGATTGGGTTGATACCGTAAGCACCTGAGAATACACCTGTTACGGTATGGTCAATCATACGCTCACGCTCTGTACGACCCTTTACATACTTCACATATTCATCAACTGCCTGACGCTGATCAGCAGTTGTCACGAGGTCAACAAGTTCGCTCTCTGGGGCAAGTACAAAGAAAGTAACGCCAAACATTGTATCTGCACGAGTGGTGAAGATTGTGAAGTCAACATCAGAGTCAGCTACCTTGATCTGAACCTCAGTACCCTCTGAACGACCAATCCAGTTCTTCTGTGTCTCCTTGATAGACTCGCTCCACTGGATTGTCTCAAGACCGTCGAGAAGACGCTGTGAGTAAGCACTTACACGAAGGCACCATTGGCGCATCTTCTTCTGCTCAACAGGGAAACCACCACGAACAGAAACACCATCAACAACCTCATCATTAGCAAGAACAGTACCAAGACCTGCACACCAGTTCACCATTGTCTCGCCCATGAAGGCAATACGATAGTTCATCAGAACGTCAGACTTCTTCTTCTCGTCCCAGCTATTCCACTCCTCAGCTGTAAAGTGAAGTTCCTCACTTTCAGCTATATCCCAAGTGCCTCTACCCTCTTTCTCGAAATACTCGATAAGTTTTTCAATAGGCAGAGCCTTTTGGAACTTGTTGCAGAAGAAAGAGTTGAACATCTTCTGGAAAGCCCATTGTGTCCACTTATAGTAGCCAGGAGCACATGTGCGAACCTCGCGATCCCAGTCAAAGCAGAAACCAATCTTATCCAACTGCTCACGATAGCGGTCAATATTCTGGAATGTAGTCTTTTCAGGATGCTGACCTGTCTGAATAGCATACTGCTCGGCAGGCAATCCGTATGCGTCATAACCCATTGGGTTTAGGACATTGAAACCCTGAAGACGCTTGTAGCGTGCATAGATATCACTTGCGATATAGCCAAGTGGGTGACCAACATGAAGACCCGCACCAGAAGGGTAGGGGAACATGTTCAGTACATAGAATTTCTTTTTGTTCTCATCCTCACTAACATGGTAAGTACCATTCTCTTTCCAGTACTCAAACCATTTCTTCTCAATTTCTCTGAAATTATATTCCATTTTCTTTTAGTTGTTTTTTCTTGATTTGGATGCAAAGTTTTATCTTCGCACGAAGAAAATAGGGCTTGTCACTTGTAAAGTGGTGCCCGTTTTTTTATTTTCGAGTGCAAAGTTACTTAAATTAATGAAGAATGAAGAATGAAGAATGAAGAAATTGAAAAAAAATCATTAAATTTGTACCCGAATTTGGAAAAATGACTAGAATAACTAGTTTCACTAGTAACTCTAGACCTTCTAAATTGTACATTGTACATGCTAAATTGTAAATGAATTTATGGCAAAGAAAGACGGCGAACTAACGCCAATGATGAAGCAGTTTTACGAGTTCAAGTCTCAGCATCCTGACGCCTTGCTCTTGTTTCGCTGTGGAGACTTCTACGAAACATATTGTGATGATGCTGTGGATGCAGCACGTATCCTTGGCATTACTTTGACAAGAAGAAACAATGGAGCCAGTCAAGGTGATGCTATGGCTGGCTTTCCGCATCATGCCCT
Source organism: uncultured Prevotellaceae bacterium (assembly GCA_946406435.1). Taxonomy (GTDB): domain Bacteria; phylum Bacteroidota; class Bacteroidia; order Bacteroidales; family Bacteroidaceae; genus Prevotella. Next base: position 35,240 of record CAMJKP010000021.1, read on the forward strand.
CGACAGCTATATTCCAAAGCTCATAAGAGCGGGTAGGAGAGTGGCTATCTGCGATCAGCTTGAAGACCCAAAGCTTACCAAGAAACTCGTTAAGCGTGGCATTACCGAACTTGTCACTCCTGGTGTGGCCATGAATGATAATGTGCTCGACTGTAAGCGAAATAACTTTCTCTGTGCCATACATTTCGGAAAGTCTTCATGCGGTATTTCCTTGCTTGACATAAGTACTGGAGAGTTCCTTGTTGATGAAGGTACTTTCGACTATTTGGAAAAGATGCTGAGCAGTTTCCAGCCAAAAGAGATTTTGATAGAAAATGGCAAGCGTCGTATCTTTGAGGATTCATTTGGCAGGATAGGTGGAATTTCTGACGGAAGTCTTGTTTATGACAAGATGGAAGACTGGGTATTTACTGAACAGACAGCACGTCAGAAACTCAACTCGCATTTCAAGGTTAAGTCCATGAAGGGATTTGGTGTGGATAACCTTACCAACGGTCTTATTGCCGCAGGTGCCATACTGCAATATCTTGAGCGTACACAACATACACATATAGGGCATATAATCCGTATAAAACGTATTGATGCTGAGCGCTTTGTAAGACTTGATAATTTTACAATACGCAATCTTGAGCTGCTCGACTCTATGCATTCTGATGGTGCTAACCTTGTGTCTGTTATTGACAAGACAGTATCTCCTATGGGTGCCCGTCAGTTGAGAAGATGGATAGTCTTCCCTTTGCGTGAGAAGAAGAAGATAGAGGACAGACTTGACATAGTTGACTATATGTTCAAGTATCCTGATTTCAGATGCGAAATTGACGAGAATATACAGGCAATAGGCGACCTTGAACGTATTTCTTCAAAGATAGCTACGAGAAGGGTTTCTCCTCGTGAACTTATACAGTTGAAGAATGCCCTTTCTGCCCTTATTCCTATAAAGCAACTTTGTCAGGATTCAGAAATAGATATCCTCAAAAGGGTAGGGGAAAGGATTAATCCTTTAACCGAGCTTAGGGACAAAATAGAGCGTGAAATAATGCCAGAACCACCACAGTTGGTTAATAAGGGAAACGTAATTCGTGATGGTGTTAATGCTGAACTTGATGACCTTCGCCATATCTCTACCTCTGGTAAGGATTATCTGATGGAGATACAGCGTGCTGAGGCTGAGCGTACAGGCATTTCGTCACTCAAGATAGGTTATAACAACGTTTTCGGCTATTATCTTGAGGTTAGGAATACGTTTAAGGAGAACGTGCCACCTGAGTGGATTCGCAAGCAGACTTTGGCTCAGGCAGAGCGTTATATCACTCAGGAACTCAAGGAATACGAGGAAAAGATTCTTGGTGCAGAGGACAGGATTCTCGCACTTGAGACACGCCTTTATAGCGAACTCGTTGAGGCTATGCAGACGTCAATAGAAGCTATGCAGACAGATGCCCAGATTATCGGAAATCTTGACTGTATGCTTTCATTCTCAAAGGTGGCTGTGGAGAATCATTATGTGCGTCCTGTTATTGAGGAAAATAAGGAACTCGTCATCAAGGGTGGCCGTCATCCTGTTATTGAGAAGAATCTGCCTATTGGTGAGGGCTATATTCCAAATGATGTGGCTTTATTAGGCGGAGGACCCTCTAAATCTCCCTTAAAGGGAGACTTGGAAGGCGAAAGCGGCTCTCTCCCTTTAAGGGAGAGCGGGGAGAAGGTCTCCTCACCTCAAATCATCATTATTACCGGCCCTAATATGGCTGGTAAATCAGCTCTGTTGCGTCAAACGGCTTTGATAGTACTGATGGCCCAGATAGGTTGTTATGTGCCGGCAGAGAGCGCGAAAATAGGTATTGTGGATAAGATATTCACTCGTGTGGGTGCTTCGGATAACCTTGCCGTTGGCGAATCTACCTTTATGGTTGAGATGACTGAGGCTGCAAATATCCTCAATAATGCCACAGACAAATCTCTTGTGCTCTTTGATGAGCTTGGTCGTGGTACTTCCACATACGACGGTATCTCTATTGCCTGGGCTATCGTGGAATATCTTCACGAGCATAGTGGGGTAGGGGCTCGTACTCTCTTTGCCACTCACTATCACGAACTTAACGAGATGGAGAAGCATTTCCCACGTATCAAAAACTTCAACGTTTCAGTAAAGGAAATGAATGGTAAGGTTATCTTTCTTCGTAAACTCGTTGAGGGTGGCTCAGAACACTCATTCGGTATTCACGTAGCACAGCTTGCTGGAATGCCAAATGCTATTGTCAAGCGTGCAAATGTCATTCTCAAGGCTCTTGAAGAGGAAGGTAATCAGGTGGGTAGTGCTGGTAAGCCTGATATGGAGGCTGTTACATCCAAGGCTAATGCCCAGACACAGCTCTCTTTCTTCCAGCTTGACGATCCTGTTCTCTGTCAGGTTCGTGATGAGATTCTCGGTCTTGACGTGAACAACCTCACCCCTCTTGAAGCTCTCAACAAGCTTAATGAGATAAAGAAGATTGTGTTAAATTAAAAGATTCTCCGCTTTATCCTTAGTTTTTCTAAGGCTGATCCTTCGCTCTTCCTCCGTACCAAACTCGATGAACCTCCCATTTTTAGCGAACAAAAGCGAAGGTTCATCGAGTTTGGTTAAAAGGATCATAGGAGGAAGAACGGAGGATCAACCCTTACAAAGAATCCCTTGCAACTCCCATTTTCACTAAGAAAAAATGGGACTTACAAGGGAGTTACATAGGATTTGCAAGGGAATAAGTATTGCTATTCCTTTATTTACCTAAACCTATAATTCTTACCTTACCTGTTGTGGTGAGTATTTCAAGTTTATCGTTATTCTGCAAAATTTGTTTTACATCCTCTGCAACAAGGGTTGCTTGACCTGAACGGAAACACCAAAGTTCATTATCATTTTTGCCACCTTGATAGAAATACATGTCATTTAACTGGGCAATCTGAAAGAAAGCGTTGGCTTTTTTGGCAATAATATTTGGAATACGTTCGCTGACATCAACTATATGACCGCGAGTTGTCAGTACAGGTGTATATTTTTCAGTTGACTTTATAGCAGAGAAACTATTATCTTCATTCTTGACATAATACATTTTGTCGTTGAGATAGCTAACGAAATGCCCAACCTTGCTTGTGTCATTATTGGTATAATGCATATATCTGTCAGCAAATCTGTATGATTCCTGACGATTATATAACAGCATATTTATGCAAGTGTCGTTGATGTTTGTGGAGACAATAGTGACAGAGTCGTATGCAATACGTTGATTGTCAAGAAGTTTTCCATCCTTGATGTCAAAAGTAGAAATATGTGGAAAGTCATAAAACTTTTTACCTTTAGTCGGATAAAATCCACATCCAAGATTGACTACATAAGCAGTATCATCTCTTACTATCAATTCTGATCTGGTTTCCTTTATGAAATATTTCTTCGTATTTATCTTTTTATTATTGATTTTAGTTCTATAGACAAGCTTCAAACTGTCATCAAAACACATGAAAGAATTGTTATCTGCATAGTAATTAAGTTCACCTTTTGACACAACATTAGAGTGCATTCCACTAATCTTTTTTGAAGGCATCATGAATAGTTGTCTGTCATTTGTATACGTTCCAGTATTATAATTTTGATGTAAATTTCGTGTTGAAAAATAATATGTTGTATAACCAATTATGCCAAAAGCAAAGTACATTAAACCACCAGTACCATCAGGATCTTCAACACCTGTTTTTGATTTTAGTTTGAGCATATCGCCTGTTAAAAGGTTTATGCGATATAAATTATCAGAAACTAAGTAAATCCATTTGTTATCAATAGGTTGACAATGAGTAACACCATAGGTTGTGTTCATTTTGCATGACCATATTTTTTTGCAATTCTCTACATTGAATGCATCAATTTCATCACCATCGCCTGCAATCAATGTATCACCTACAAATCCTACGTAATTAAGATCATTTTTCCATATTTTTGTTCCGTCCTTTTTGTTTAGAATGGTGATATCTTTACCATCTATCTCCATAATACCCTGTTTTAGGAACTGGAATTTGGTCTCACTTGGTTTATAATCCTTTGACCACATCAGTTTCTTATCATCAAGACGATAGATTTTGAGCACATGCTTTGGATGTTTCTTCTTTGCTGTCTTTGGATCAATACAGTCGAGGGCTATCATTTTCCCCTCTGGGTCAGTTAGATAGCCTACAGCTTCATCAGGAAATTATATATCCTGTTTGATTATATTTAGTGAGGTTTGATTTATAGTCACTTTGTCTGCTAAATTATTATTCTGTGCCATCAGGGAACAGAATGTAAAGGCAAACATAGCCACAAGAATCATTAGTTTTTTCATAAGATTTTCTTTTGTATTATGAAGAATATTCATTACTTTTCTTTTGCTCCAAGTTTAACGAGCCAAGAGCCGCCTATTGTGCAGGCGATGCCTATGATGATGAACGGAATAGAGAGAATCTGACCCATATCTATTGGCATAGATGCCTCGAATGCCTCCTGTATCTCTTTCGTATATTCTATGAAGAAGCGGAAAGTGAAGATAAGGGCAAGGTCTAAGCCGAAGAAGAATCCTGTACCTACGTAGTTTGGCTTCTTCTTCCAGAAATACCACATCACGAAGAAGAAACAGGCGTATGCTATTGCCTCATAGAGCTGTCCCGGATGACGAGGCTGCATATCCACTCTTTCAAAAATGAAAGCCCAAGGCACGTCAGTTGGCTTGCCTATTATCTCAGAGTTCATGAGATTACCCAGTCGGATGCAGCAAGCCGTAGTAGGTACTGAAATAGAGATATTATCTAATACAGTCCATACGTTCATCTTCAGATTACGGCAGTAGAGTAGGAGAGCGATAATGATACCTATTGTACCTCCATGTGATGCAAGTCCTTCATAGCCAGTGAAATGCCATGATCCGTCCATACCATAGCGCATAGGCAGTATCATTTCAAGCATGTGAGTTCCTGAAGAAAGGAAATACTCAGGCTCATAGAAGAGACAATGGCCGAGACGTGCTCCTATGAGAATACCACAGAAGCAATAAATGAACAATGGATCAAACTTCTCATCCTCTATCTTCTGCACCTTATACAGATGCCTCACGATAAGATAAGCAAATAGTAATCCAATTATCCAAAGCGTTGAATACCAACGTATTACTACAGGTCCGAGATGGCAGATAACCAAGTCGGGATTCCAATTTATATATGAGAGAATAGAACTCATAAACAATATTGATTGAAATTACTCTCTAAAAACTCCTCTCCTCGGGGAGGATGGGAGGGGGCTCTTAAACATTAAACCTAAAGTGCATGATATCACCATCCTGCACAACGTAGTCCTTACCCTCAATACCGAGCTTACCAGCCTCCTTGATAGCAGCCTCAGATTTATACTCGATATAGTCCTCGTACTTGATAACCTCTGCGCGGATGAAGCCTTTCTCAAAGTCGGTATGGATAACACCAGCACATTGTGGAGCCTTCCAACCCTTCTTGAAGGTCCATGCCTTAACCTCCATCTCACCAGCTGTGATGAATGTCTGGAGGTTGAGAAGAGCGTATGCCTTCTTGATAAGACGGTTCACACCAGACTCCTCAAGACCTAATTCCTCAAGGAACATCTGCTTGTCCTCGTAGTTCTCAAAACCTGCGATATCCTCCTCGGTCTTAGCAGCCACGATCATAGACTCTGCACCCTCTTCGGCAGCAAGAGCCTCAACCTTCTTTGTCCATTCATTACCATTAGCAGCAGAAGCCTCGTCAACGTTGCAGACATAGAGTACAGGCTTTGAGGTTAGGAGGAAAAGATTCTTTGCAGCCTCTTGTTCTTCCTTAGACTCAAACTCCACGGTACGAGCGTTCTTTCCGCTCTCAAGACACTCCTTATAAGCCTGAAGAACAGCAAACTCTATCTTAGCATCCTTATTGCCAGTAGAAGCCACCTTTTGGGTCTTTGCATAGCGGCTCTCGATAGTCTCAAGATCCTTAAGCTGAAGCTCAGTATCAATGATTTCCTTATCGCGGATAGGGTCTATAGTGCCGTCAACATGAGTGATGTTCTCGTCGTCAAAGCAACGGAGAACGTGGATGATAGCATCTGTCTCGCGGATGTTACCAAGGAACTTATTACCAAGACCTTCACCCTTACTTGCGCCCTTCACGAGACCTGCAATATCCACGATTTCACAAGTAGCAGGAACGATACGTCCTGGGTGAACAATCTCAGCCAGTTTTGTAAGACGCTCATCAGGAACGGTGATAACGCCTACGTTAGGTTCAATTGTACAGAAAGGAAAGTTAGCTGCCTGTGCCTTAGCACTTGAGAGGCAGTTGAAGAGAGTTGACTTACCAACATTTGGAAGACCAACAATACCACATTTTAATGCCATTTTATTTTTTCTTTAATTTTATTTCTTGGGAGTTCAAGGAGTACAAGGAGTGACGCTCCTTCGTCGCTAAAGGAGTACAAGACGATAGTTTTTATCGTGCAAATACATTCGTCTTGTACTCCTTGAACTCCTTATTACTTCTTAAAAAGTTCTTTAACTATTGCCACCACCTGCTCCGTCTTTGTCATTGTATAGAAATGAAGAACAGGGAAACCTGCCTTGAGCAATGTCTCGCCTTGCTTTATAGCCCATTCCACACCTACTTTCTTCACATCATTATTATTCTTGCAGAGCATAACCTTCTCAACGAGTTCCTGTGGAAGATCCACGGCAAAGGTATGAGGAAGAACGGTTAGCTGAGTCTTTGTTGCGAAAGGCTTCAAGCCTGGCAGAATCTCTGCGTTGATACCTGCCTTTGCACAGTCGTCGCGGAACTTGATGATGGTATCTGCATCATAGCACATCTGTGTTACGATATACTCAGCACCAGCATCTACCTTCTGCTTCAGATAACCGAGGTCTGTGAGACGATTAGGAGACTCTACATGCTTCTCTGGATAGCCGGCCACACCAATACAGAAATCAGTATTATGCTGAGTGTCAGGCTCTCCGTCGATAAACTTACCATCGTTCATCTCCATTACAAGTTTCACGAGTTCATCAGCATGTTCATAACCCTCAGCATGAGCACGGAAACGTGAATCACCGTGCATAGCATCACCACGCAGGGCAAGGATATTCTGAATACCGAGGAAGTCAAGGTCTATGAGTGCATCCTCAATATCATAGCGTGACTGTCCGCCACAGATAACGTGAGGCACTACCTCCACGCCATATTTTCGCATGATAGCAGCACTAACACCAACCGTACCAGGACGACGGCGCACTATGTGCTTCTCTATCAGTCCGTCAGGACGCTCGGTGTATTTCATCTCCTCACGATGGCAGGTGATGTTGATAAATGCTGGATTATATGGCATGAGCGAGTCAATAGCGCCATATATCTTTTCTATTCCGTCACCCTTGAGAGGAGGAAGTAGCTCGAAGGAGAAGCGTGACTTTCCACTCTCCTTGGCTTGCTTTATTATGTCTATTACTTTCATTTATCAGGGCTCTCCCCCCGCCCTCCCCCGTAGGGAGGGAGCCGGATTGCTGATGGGGGAATCCGAAATTTTTATTGTTCTATATTTTTGCCTCACCTCCCGTGCACGAATAGGCTCCCTCCCTACGGGGGAGGGCGGGGGGAGAGGCCGCTTACACATTAAAATATTTTAGCGGTGTATTAGCGAAGATAAGTCCGCAGATACTTTCGCCTGGGTTTATCATATTGCTCTCTGTGAGCGAAATGTCGATAGTCTTGTCTGCCTTTAGCATATCAAGCACAGGAACCTTCAACGCATGGTCAGGACAAGCTCCATAGCCGAATGCCATTCTTATGCCGTCTGTGCCCCAGAAAAGGCGTTTCTGCATATAGTCCTGTATATACTCCGCAAATGCCTCTGCAAGACGGTCACATAGCAGTTTTGCCATAATTGCGTGATACTCGTCACCTTCCTTACGATAGTTCTCTTGAAGCTCGTTGAGCCCTACACCAGCAGTTACCACAAACGGACAGATGAAATCAGTAGCGTGCTGTCCTTGGCAACAAGGGCAGTTGGTCAGTTTCCTTGCCCTATATCCTCTCATGATATGGTCGGCAAGACAGTTTGTCTGCTCCTCATCTTTCAGAGAGCGAGGGAAGGGTAGGGTATAGTCCTTACCATCACAGGAGACAATAATCTCATCATTATCAGTAGAGTAGGCAGGAAGAATGCGAGCCGTTCCCTGAAGAGTGATAAGATTCTTCTCTTTCATCTCCTTTAGAAGAGCCTCCGCGTCACTACGCAGTTTCTGACCTTCCTCACCTGTACGGATATCGCCTTTCAAGCCCCATGCCTGATAGAAGAAAGCCCAGTTGATACGATCCTCAAGGTCGCTGATTCTGATGTTCTGGAAGTTCGTCGTACCGTTTTCCTTTGGCTGAGAATAGAGCACCACCTGCTCCGTACTTCTCGGAACAGCCACAAGTTCCTGAGTCTTCACAAACCTGCGCTTTCTGCTTTCCTCTACCGTGAGAAGCGACTTGTCTGCCTCCCGACGGTTATAGTTGTCGCGAATAATCTTCTGCTGAGCTTTCAGTTCGGCAATATACTCCTTTCCGTCGTCTGCGAGAAGTCGGCGGATGATACCCGGATTATCGGCTGCCGCATGAGCGCAAATCACAATTCCGTGAGGATATTCTGGTGCTATCTTTACGGCAGTATGAAGTGCTGAGGTTGTAGCTCCTCCAATTATGACAGGCGTTGTCATTCCCTTGCTTTCAAGCAGCTTCACCACGTTTATCATCTCTGTAAGGGATGGGGTGATAAGTCCGGAGAGACCTATGACATCGGCATTACATTTCTGTGCCTCTTCCACTATCGTTTCCGGCTCTACCATCACACCGAGATCCTTCACGTTGAAGCCGTTACATTGGGTTACCACGCCAACTATGTTCTTGCCTATGTCGTGAACATCACCCTTTACAGTAGCCATAACCACAGTACCGGCCCCCTCCCTTCCTCCCCGAGGGGAGGAGTTTTTAGTTACATCTGCCGCGTCTTTACTGTCTAAAATCTCCTCCCCTCGGGGAGGTTGGGAGGGGGTCTTCATATACGGCTCAAGAACGGCTACTGCCTTCTTCATCACACGGGCCGACTTTACTACCTGTGGCAAGAACATCTTACCTTCGCCGAATAGCTTTCCCACCTGCTCCATAGCCGGCATCAGATACTCGTCAATAACGCCAAGCGGAGTTCCAGCCTTTTCGTATGCCTCAAGCGTATCTGCATCGATAGTATCTGTTATGCCTTTCAGCATAGCAAAGGCGATACGCTCCTTGAGCGTTGTGGGCATCTCAATTTTCTTCTCAGGTGCCTTACCGCCGTTAGCCTCTTTCTTTGCGTCAAGCTCTTCCTTCAGCTTGGTGGCAAACTCAATAAGGCGTTCTGAGGCATTCTCCTCCCCATTTAAGGGGGATTGAGGGGGTCTGTTGAGAATAACATCCTCCACGTATGTCCTCATAGGCTCTTCTATCTCGTCGTAGATAGTGAGCATGGCAGGGTTCACGATACTCATGTCAAGTCCTGCCTTGATAGCGTGATAGAGGAACACAGAATGCATAGCCTGACGAACAGGGTTATTGCCTCGGAAAGAGAAACTCAGGTTACTTATACCACCCGACATATGCACCTCTGGCATCTCCTCGTGAATGGTGCGACAAGCCTCTATGAATGCTCGTCCGTAGTCATCATGCTCTGGCATACCAGTTGCCACAGCAAGCACGTTAGGGTCGAAAATGATATCCTCGCCCGGGAAATCTATATCGCGAAGCAGTTTATATGCCCTGCGTGCTACCTCCACTTTTCTCTCGTATGTGTCTGCCTGTCCTTTCTCGTCAAAGAGCATAACGACGGTAGCAGCACCCATAGAGTGGATATATCGGGCTTTCTTCAGAAACTTCTCCTCACCCTCTTTCAGCGAGATAGAGTTTATGATGCTCTTACCTTGAACACATTGCAGTCCTGCCTCGAGAATCTCCCATTTTGAGGAGTCTATCATGATAGGCACCTTGGCAATCTCCGGCTCTGATGCTATGAGGTTGAGGAAGGTGGTCATAGCCTTCACGCCCTCAATCAAACCATCGTCCATACACACGTCTATGACCTGTGCGCCGGCATCTACCTGAGCACGAGCTATTGACAATGCCTCTTCGTAGTTCTCTGCCTGAATAAGTTTCTTGAACTTTGCCGAACCAGCCACATTCGTACGCTCTCCGATATTCACAAAGCCTGTGTTCTCGTCAAGGAGAAGTGGCTCAAGACCTGAAAGGGTGCAGCGAGGGAGGGTAGAGGTTAGAGTTTCCCCTTCATCCTTCGACTTTTGACTTTCGACTTTTGACCTTTGACCTATAGCTCTCGGCTTAAACTCCTTTGCTACCTCTGCTATCGCCTTGATATGTGCCGGGGTTGTTCCGCAGCATCCGCCGTAGATATTGATAAGCCCTTCGCTCATAAACTCCCTTGCAGAGTCGGCGAATGTCTCAGGAGTCTCGTCATAGCCACCCATCACGTTTGGCAGACCAGCATTTGGATGCACGCTTACCGGACATGGAGCTACCTCTGCAAGGCGCTTCAGCCAAGGCTTCAACTGACGGGCACCAAAGGCACAGTTCAGACCTATGCTTATCAGATTGCCATGTGTGAGAGAAGCCACGTATGCCTCTACCGTCTGACCAGAGAGTGTTCTTCCAGAGGCATCGGCAAGAGTACCGCTCGCCATGATAGGAACATCGATACCTCGCTCTTCTTCCACATTCATCACAGCCTTGATAGCAGCCTTGGCATTAAGGGTATCGAAGATAGTCTCAACAAGGATGACGTCCGCACCTCCGTCAAGAAGTCCGCGAACACAATCCGTATAGGTCTCAACAAGGTCTTGGAAAGTAACCTCTCGGGCAGCAGGATTATTTACATCTGCCGACATTGAGGCTGTCTTGTTCGTAGGGCCCATAGAGCCAGCCACGATAATATCCCGATCCGACTTTTGACCTTTGTCTTTTGACTTTTGACTTTTGCAAGAACTCGCTACCTCTGCAGCTGCCTTCGCAATGTCATACACCCTGTCCTCCAATCCATAGTCGGCAAGCGAGTAGCGATTACAGTTGAAGGAGTTTGTCTCGATGATATCAGCACCGGCATTTATATAGTCGCGATGCATCTGCTTGATAGCCTCAGGTTTCGTTATGCACAGCACATCATTACACCCCTTCAAAGGTTGGGGGTGATTGCTGAATACCGTGCCACGAAAATCATCCTCTGTAAGCCCTAATTGCTGAAGATAAGTACCAGTTGCACCATCGAGAATAAGGATGCGCTCACGCATCTTCTCAAGTATGTCTTTGCGAGTATATGTCATCAAGGTGCAAAATTACTCAATTTTCTTGTTATGTGCAAATTATTTGTAGAAAATACCATGTTTTAGTGAAAATTAAGGTAAGGTGTCTCAAGTTTCGCAAGTTAAGAACTGTCTGGAAGACAGTACTATGAGTAACCCCGTACATACGAGTGAAACGAGGATGTGCGGGGATATAGTGCCAATCCCGCCTAACTGCCTGGAGGGCAGTACATAGATAATCAGGTACAGCCTTCCAGGCTGGGAATGTAGTTGTTGTTTGCTATCCGTGGGCATCCTCTCCTTCGTCGAGTATGCCTACGGTTACGCATAGTGCTGTCTTCCAGACAGTCAGAGCTTGCGAAACTTGAATAAGGCGTTTATATCCGTTAGTAATCTTTCTATGAAAGATATTCTTTCATTTCTGTTAATGCCTGTTTTAAAGGCTGCAATTCTTTATCGTATGGCGTAGATTCCATCCTGTTCTATTCTTGATTTTAGATATGGATTCATGTTCTTGTGAAAACGGACTACATCAACAGAGCATTTAAACTGGTTTTCCAAGAATTCCTTCAAGTTAGCCAGCAAAAAAGGGTTTGGTGTTTCTGTCTCTACACAGACATCAAGATCACTCGATTCTGTTTGTTCATTTCGTGAAACAGAACCGAATATCCGCAGAGTCTTTATTCCGAAGTCATGAGTTATCTTGGAACTATTCTGCCTTATAGCCGTTATATAGTATTGAGCTGTTCTCATACCAATTTGAAAATCTACACCGCAAAAGTAGAAAAAAATACTCGAATCACCAAATTTTCTTTCTTCTATTTTGTTATTTGATGATTTTATAGAAAAATAAAAAACAAAATCATAGCATAATAACAAATATTTTTTCTATCTTTGCACTCAGAAATCTAAATT
>CAMJKP010000022.1 GCA_946406435.1 uncultured Prevotellaceae bacterium
GAAGGCTGAAAGCCTTTTAGAACATAAATGTTTTTTTCTGGTTTTTGTTTTTACCGGACAGCAATATTTTGAAACAAAAGGCTAAGTAATTTTTTTTGCGAGAGTTGAAAGGGGGGGGTGCACTTTTACCGGTTTTAGGCATATAACGCTCTGATAATCAAAAGATAACGAAGCGTGTACCTCCCCCCTAAAGCTGGGAGATAGGGTGCACTTGTTTTAGGAGGGAGGTACACTAAACGTAAATCGCTGATTATCAATGTATATAAGCCGTTTTTTATTAAAAGTGCACCCCCCTCTTTGAACTCTCTTGATTTTTTTCACTTGCACCTCTTAGCGTTCACATTCTCTCCTATGATTATTAAGCCTTTTATGCTCCTCCACTACACCCCCACTCTATCGCCCATCTGTGAATGGGATTTGAATGGGATTTGGAACGGACTTACAACGGACCTGGAACGGACCTATAACGGACCTACTCCGAAAGCACGATTCCGTCCATCACTTGCTCATAGATTGCGCATTTCTCATCATTGGTGAGATAGTGGATGTTTGACACATGCTTTGCACCATTCAAGAAGAATGACACAACAACAACTACAACTACTGCTAATGTACTAATAATGTAATTTCTCATACTTTTATCCTCCGAAATTTATTAATGTTTATTGTTTCGGATGCAAAAGTAAGAGAATACTGTCCTGTTTTATGGGACAGTTTCTAAAAATTTTTAGTTTTTCATGAAAAAAGTGCATTTTTAACATAAATCGATAGGCAGCAAGCTGCTTTTAACTGACAATAATTACCAATCTACGCAATCTTTATTCCAATAATAACATAAAATTTATGGATAGAAGATTGGTAAGATTGGTAATTATTGTCAGTTCAAGCACCAAAGGTGCATTTATTTATACATTCTTAATGTTTTTCTCAGGTTTTCTGCGATTTCATCGACCAAAGACTTGGGACTGACAACTTTCAACCATGAGCCTCGTGACATAACATATCCGATGAAATCGCTCGTTGGACGCATGAAGATCTCATAATCCACATAGCCCTCTCCCTCGCCTATCACCTTCTGCGACTGATGCACAGGCAGGTCATCCATATAGTGCTTCTCATTTCCAAAAGCACGCAAGACTATCCGTTCGGCAGGATGATGCTCGTCACGCATAACACCAAAACAATCCTCAAAATATCTCTTAGAATCGAAATCCTTTGGCATTTTGAACTTCTCTTTCTTCACGCTTGCCGACATCACACGATCAAGAGAGAAAAGTCTGTAACCGCCTGTCGTATTAGCCATTACATACCATCTGCGTTTATGCAGCTTTAGGAAATAAGGCTCAATAATGCGCTCTGATACCTCCGTAGAACCATATTTCTGATAGTCGATAACCACCTTTCTGTTCTCCTTCATAGCCTCAACAAGCGTTTCCAGATGCCTAACCTGCGGAATAGACTCAAGAAAGATACGATATTGTAAAGACATGCTCTCAGAGATGATATTATTCACCGAAAGCGTAGAGAACAGCCAGTTCTGTATTGAGTCCTCTTTCAGTACACGCTCGTTGTATATGTAGTATTTATGTCCTTTGCACTCAATCATTATGCCGAACATATCCAGAATAGCATCCCTATGACGGTTGAAGGCAGAACGATGCATTTTCTGATTTCCACTCATCTCAGTCTTCACCCACTCCTCATTAATCTGCGCAAAGGTAATCTCACCATACCTGTGTATGATGTTTATAAGCCATATACATTGCTTGAATAAATTTGTAGATCTCATTTCTTCACTCCTTAATTCTAAAATACTTTAACAAAGCCTTGTAGTTATCTTGAGCAGTAAGACACGTATCACGCAGATACTCTGGAATTGTTGACCATTGCTGAAGACCTCTGTAATAGAAGCGTCTAAGTTCCTCTGTGATAATAAATGGAACAATACTGTTAGCAAGACATTCCTTGAACATCACAAGTCTTCCTACCCTGCCATTACCATCCTGAAATGGGTGTATAGCCTCAAATCGTTGGTGGAAATCCAGAATATCGTCAAGCGACTTTGATTTCTTACCGTTATATTCCTTTAATAAAGCTGCCATTTCCTTATGTACATTCTCAGGTTCACAAGTTTCCATCCCTCCTACCTCATTAGGCATCAACTTATACTCACCCACGCGAAACCAATCCTTCTGGGCATCATGAGTACCAGATTTCAACATAAGGTGTAATTCTTTGATATACCCCTCTGTAAGCCTATCTGTAGCATGATCAATGATACTATCTATGCAACGGAAGTGATTCACAGTCTCAACTATATCATCCACACGCACACTCTCATCCGTAATGCCAATTGTATTTGTCTCGAAGATATGTCGAGTCTGCTCATGAGAAAGTTTACTACCCTCCATGTGATTGGAATTGTACGTAAGGTCAATCTGCGTGCGATGATATATCCCGCCCTTCAACCTCATTTCTTTCTGTTCACGAAGTACATTCAGCAATGGCATAATATGCTTTTCCTTGCCACCTTTTTGTACAACTGCATCCTCTGGAATGTTCCATGTCTTACCCGTCAGAAAAGCACCTTCAAGCTTTCCTTGACTACAATAATTTCGCACGGTTCGCTCACTTACACCATGCAACAATGCATATTCGCTGACAGATATAAATTTCATTATCGGCAAGTTTTTGAGTAGAAATATGGTGCAAATGTAGCAAAATTTTCCGATATCGGCAAGTTTTTTTGAGGTAAAAAGGCGTTTATTCTGAGAATTATAAATATTTCTAACGATATTTGTAATAAACAAACCATTGTGTGCGTCTAATGGATATAGTATAAAAACAAAAGTACTTAAAAATGGATTCTACAGGTTTGATTCTGAACACTTTAGCCGACGGAACAATTGCGCATCAGCTGCAAAGCAAACTGGCAAGCGAGAAGGTAAATGCCGAGGTTATCGACACCTCTGGCATGAAAATCTCCCATTGCATCGGATGCAATTATTGCTTTCTGAAGACACCTGGCGTTTGTGCCATTAAGGATGACTACGAGCAGATACTCAAGAAACTGGCTCATAGTGATATGGCTTGGCTGATATCTGACACTCATTTTGGCTTTATCAACTCCAACGGCAAGAAGGTTATGGATCGTGTTCTTCCTCTGCTCAATATGGGCTTGGAGTTTCGCGAAGGAGAGATGCGACACACTCTTCGCTATGACAAACTGAGCGTTGGATTAATATATTGTGGTGATGGTAATCAGGAACTGCTCGACTTCTGGTGTGAGCGTGCCTCAAAGAACCTTGGCGGTCATTCACTTGGTGCCTATTCATCAGACAAGATAGAGGAGGTAAAAATATGCATGTAGTTATAATCAATGGAAGTCCACGTGTGAAGCAGCATAGTAACACCGACAAGATAATACATTCATTTGCCCAGGGACTTGAAGAAACGGGATGCACATACGAACTCTACACTTTATCAAACCGACGTGAATGGGATGCTGCCCGTGAGGCGTTTATCAAAAATGATAGGATTATCCTTGCCCTGCCTCTCTTTGTCGAGAGTGCTCCAAGTATGCTATTGGAATGGTTGGAAACATTACCAACAGAGCGTCAGCATCCTGCGGAGCTTTCCTTTATATTACAGAGCGGCTTTGCAGAAGCCTGTCAGCTAAGATGCGGAGAACAGTTCCTCAAGTCATTACCTGCGCAACTTGGCTGCAACTATGGCGGATGTCTCATCAAAGGCGGTAACTTCGGTATTCGCATTACGAAAGGAAAGGACCGCGACAAGATTTTGAAACCATATATAGCAATGGGACGCTCGTATGCTACCAAGGGTGATTTCTTTACCACAGAGGCACATAAGTTTGCAGGTCCAGAAACCTTTCCTTGGCTTATACGCAAACTCATCATGCTCTTATTCAGATTCTTTGAAAACAAGATATTTGAGAAAGCAGCAAAAGAATGGGGCTGCACTCAACCATTAGATTATAAAGCGTATTAAAATAAGGTTGTGAGGTTTGGAGGTTATAAGGTTATGAGGTCATAACGCAAAAACCTAAAGACCCCAAAACCTCATAACCTCCAAAACCTACTAAAAACTATGGCTTGTACAACAGATTATATTGATTTCGTATGCTCTCAAGTTGAGGGTGTTGGAGTAATCCGGGCAAAGAAGATGTTCGGCGACTGGATGATTTATATTGACGAAAAACCCGTGATTCTTGCATGTGACGACATCTGCTATGTCAAGATGCTTCCTGTTATTTCTGATATGATGACCAATGCCTGGACCGGTTTCCCATACGATGGTGCAAAAGAGCACTACATCCTTGATATTGAACACCGTGATGAAGCCATCAAGGTAATCAAGGCTCTACTTCCCGTTATTCCTTATCCCAAGAAGAGGAAAAAGTGAGTTAGGAATAATCTTCCATGAAAAAAACGATATCTTGATTTTGTTATTTTTACTATAGGCAGACATCAGAAATAGGTATGTAAAGTTAAGTTTCTTGCTAAGCAATACCTATTTTTGATTAATCTATTTTCTTGTATTTTACTAATATCCCTCCTTATAAAAACATAATTTTTGAGTATTGCACATTTCGTGTTTTCGGAGTAACTTTGCACTCGAAAATCAGAAACGTGCGCCAGCCTCTGGACTGACACGCACTATTCTCTTCATGCGAAGTTGCACTTTGCACTCGAAAATTGTAAATTGTACTTGGGAAATTGTAAATTGTAAATAAAATATATGTCAGCAGAACAACTTAAAACAGTTCAGCAAGCTCTCGATATGAAGGTGCTGATGAATCATATTTATGAATACAAGAAGGGTGTGAGACAGATGGTTCTCTTCACCTGTAATGCCCGTTATGAGGACTTTGCAGTCAACCGTCTTAAGAGTCAGAACATAGAATACATCATCCAGAGAGTGGGCAACTCCAATATCAACATCTTCTTCGGAAGGAAGCAGTGCCTTGACGCTATCCGCATAATAGTAGATAAGCCTCTTGCACGTCTTTCTCCAGAACATGACTTCATCATAGGTGCCCTTCTCGGATATGACATTTGCTGCCAATGTGAACGTTTTTGCGAGAGAAAGCAAAGGGAAAAAATAGCATAATAAGACCCACCCCCTTACCCCTGACACATACTCCGATGTAATCAACATCGGACTTCCCATAAAGGGAGGAAGTAGTTACAACTATTCTGTTAAAAGGGGGTGGAATAATTGATAATTAACTATTTATACATTAATAATTAAAAAAAATGCCCTAAATACCCTCTAGGTAAGATACTATATACTCCCCTCCCTTTATGGGAGGGGGTAAGGGGGTGGGTCTACTTATTATTATGAAAAAAACTATCGTGGTTTATGGCAGTTCAACTGGAACTTGCGAAGGTATTGCTAACGAGATTGCATCAAAGCTCGGCACAGAGGCTATCAGCGTATCAGATCTGTCTGCAGATGTAGTCGCAGAGAACGAGAATCTAATCCTCGGCACAAGCACTTGGGGTGCAGGTGAAGTACAGGACGACTGGTATGACGGTATCAAGGTGCTCAAGGGCAGCAACCTCAGTGGCAAGACCGTAGCTCTCTTCGGTTGTGGCGATTCATCAAGCTATTCTGATACTTTCTGTGGAGGTATGGCCGAGATCTATAACGCAGTCAAGGATGGTGGTGCTAATATCGTAGGTGCTGTTGATGCTTCTGAATATACATTCGATGATTCCGAGGCCGTTATTGATGGTAAGTTTGTTGGTCTCGCCCTCGACAACGACAATGAGGACGACAAGACATCAGGACGCATCGATGCATGGATTACTTCTATTACTCCCGCATTATAAACATTTCCCCCTTTTTAGTGATGATTATTCTTTCATCACACTACACACAACCAATAAAAAGTTTCAAGCAAGCCCGTCATCGTCTATGGCGGGCTTTTTAAAAGGTAAGAATTATGGAAAGAAATCAAAAGATTATTGCATTGTGGCTGATGACTATCTGTGGATTCGCATGCCACTCGTTGACCGACATTCTACCTATGTTCTGGGGCAAGGACATGGCTGTTGTTGCCACTAACGGTAATGTTGACTATGGCATGATTGTATTTATGATGACACTCTCGTTCTTCATCCCTGCCTGCGGAATGTTTTGCATGCTAACAGACTGCCACGCTAAGCTTTTACGCACAGTAAATGCCGTACTGGCTGTCCTCATCGCACTTTTCAACATTGCCCATGCGTTTATGGAACTGCCTTCCGAAAATGCAGGACAGTATGTCATTCTGCCTATGATGGTAGTCATCGGGTGCGTATTAGCATGGCACTCCATTAAAATTATAAAGTAACTGAAGTTTAGCAAGCTCAACTTCGAAGGTTAGAAGGTTAGGAGGTTAGAGGTCAGCATCGCTAATAGGCATTATTCGCTAATGCTCATCAAGCTAAGCAAGTGTTCACAAGCTCACCAAGCTAAAGCATTCCGACCTTAAAACCTATAAACCTTAAAACCCGCAACTTGAGCTATGCTAAAGCTGGATAATTCAAAAAAATCATGGGATTTCTGAAGAAACTTTTCACCAACTGCGCCCATCCAAAGGGACGTATGGGGCGTGTCATACTGAAGTTCATGAACGCAAGTCACGGACCGCTTAACAACTGGGGACTGGACCTTGTAAAGATTCAGGACGGCTGGACTATGCTCGACATCGGTTTTGGCGGTGGAGCATCGCTAAAACGAATGCTAAAACGTAGCAAAGGTGGTATGGTATATGGCATTGACATCTCAGAGGAAAGCGTTGAAAAAGCCCGTAAACTTAATGCCGATGTATTGGGCAAACAGGTATTCATTCAGCAAGGCTCAGTAACCGAACTGCCCTACGATGACTGGAAATTCGACCTCGTAACAGCAGTAGAAACGGTGTATTTCTGGCCTAACCTCCCAGAGTGTATAAAGGAGGTGTATAGGGTTCTGAAGCCAGGTGGACGATTCGCCATAATGGTGGAGGTCGTTGTTACCAATTCCAAATGGCTGGACTTTGTGGAGGGAATGACTGCTTATCCACCAGAGCAACTGGAGCAGTTCCTCAAAGATGCTGGCTTCGTAGATACGGAGATTCATCGCATGAAGCCGTCGTATGCAACTATTATGGGAGTGAAGAAGTAAAACAAGCCAGGCCCCCCACCTTCTCCCCCGAGGGGGAGGGATTTTAGATAGTAATATTGTATCTGATTTCTCATAATTATGTAAATCAATGAGGGCTGTAAGTCCGACACCTAAAAGGGCGGTTCATAAGAGCCGTTGATATGGATTTATATTATTCAAAGAGCGCTGTAAGTGCGACACTTATTATAGGTATCGCACCTACAGCGCTCAAATTACTATAACGTTCATTATATAACAGCCCTTACGGACTGTCCTTTTAAGTGTCGGGCCTTCAGCCCTCGCAGAATTTTAAAATTTTTCGCAAGGCTCTACAAGCAAAGCAAATTGTCGAATTTACAAGTTATAGGGTGTGTGTAAAAAATGTTTGACTATTTGACCATTTGACCCAAAATCACACAATGCAACCAAGTTGTGTTTTTTTCTCAGTAATTTTGCACTCGAGAATCAGAGACGTGCGCCAGCCTTTAGGGCTGACACGCACTATTCTCTTCGTGCGAGGTGCTACGTACGTTAGCACTTGAAATAATTTACTTACATTTATATATTATGGCTGATAAAATTAAGAAATCGTACAAGTTTAGCAAGAGTTTCTATGACGATGCCATCACGCAAGGGAAGTGGTGGAGTAAACTCTATTTCAAACTGTTGTGGGGCGGCGTCGATGACAATGAAATCGCCCGCCAAGTACTGAATTGGATTCCCGATGACTTTTCTGGTAAATTGCTTGATATCCCCGTTGGAACCGCCGTTTTTACCGCAAAGAAATACTCAGGCATGAAACAGGCCGACATTGTTTGCATGGACTATAGTCAGGATATGCTTGAGCAGGCGGAAAACAGATTCCGTGAGGCTGGTATCACCAATATCAAGACCATGCAAGGCGATGTAGGCGCGTTGCCATTCGATGACGAAACCTTTGATAAAGTACTGTGTATGAACGGACTGCACGTGTTTCCCGACAAGAACAAGGCTTACTCTGAGATTCTTCGCACCTTGAAATCGGGCGGCGAATTGTTAGCGTGTTTCTATATTGCCGGTGAACAGAAAGTAGCCGACTGGCTCGCACGTACCGTCATGACACGCATGGGATGGTTCACACCTCCTTTCGATAATGCCAACGACGTGAAAAACCGCCTTGAGCCTTATTGCGAAATCCTCGACTTCCATGTTGAGGGTGCCATGCTTTATTTCAGGGCAAGGAAGAGATAATATCCGCTATTCTCTCTCTAACATCTGCTTTATAGCCTAACAAATCTTAATTATCTGTGTTAGATATTGTTAGTTTCAAAAATTATAACTACATTTGTAGTCATAAACATAAAGAAAAGGAGTAGATATGACAACGTTAATCATAGGATTGCTGATTCCACTTTTAGGCACAATGCTCGGCTCTGCCTTCGTGTTCTTTATGCGCGATGAAATGTCAGTAAGATTGCAGAAGACCTTACTGGGATTTGCATCTGGAGTGATGGTGGCTGCATCGGTGTGGTCGCTGCTTATTCCGTCGATGGAAATGGCTGAAGGAAACGGACGATGGGCTGTCGTGCCTGCTGCCGTAGGATTCCTTACAGGTATAGGATTCCTGTTGATGATTGACGAGATCACACCACACCTGCATATCGGTACTGACAAACCAGAGGGCATGAGGTCGCATCTCTCCAAGACTGCGATGCTGGCTTTGGCAGTAACAATCCATAACCTGCCGGAAGGTATGGCTGTGGGTGTTGTCTTTGCTGGAGCTAATAGTGGTTTTTCGAATATCTCATTAGCAAGTGCCGTGGCTGTGGCATTAGGTATAGCCATTCAGAACGTGCCAGAGGGCGCAATCATCTCCATGCCTATGCGGGCTGCCGGTAATTCCAGGTGGAAATCGTTTGTCATAGGCTCGCTGAGCGGGGCTGTGGAACCTGTCGGGGCATTAGCCGTATTATTGCTTGCCTCTGCACTTACCCCTATCCTACCCTATATGCTTGCCTTTGCTGCAGGAGCCATGTTCTATGTGGTTGTCGAAGAACTCATTCCCGAAGCCTCAAGCGGTCAGCATAGCAATCTCAGCACTATCGGCTTTGCCGTTGGCTTCGTCCTTATGATGGTGCTTGACGTGGTAATGGGATAATATCATAAATCACAGATCCACTGGGCGATGTCCTGGGCTGAAAGCGATTGCCCCTTCAGGGCATTGGAACTAAGTAGATGTACATAATTATGAACTATTTTTTTCACTTCATTATTAACACTTGCGAAGCTTGTTAAGCTTTGCGAAAAATAAAAAACCGAGAATTACCAACGCGGCTAAAGGTATAAAACATCCTTCCCTTTGGGAAGGCTTGGTTAGGCTACTTTTGGGAAGGCTTGGTAAGACATGCCAAAACGAGTATTCTATTTCATCGCTATTGCCTTGCTTATCGTGCTTGGTCTCCTCTCACGAAAAGTGGCTTTTCTGCCAGATGAAACTGGCGACGGACTTTGGGCTATGGCATTGTTCTGTTTCTTGCGCTTCATCTTCGTCAAAAACAAACTGAAACATATTGCCATTGTCACGCTCGTAATCTCCTTCCTTGTGGAGTTCTCTCAACTCATCAGATGGGAATGGTTAGTCGCAATCCGCTCTACTTTCATCGGGCACATGATTCTCGGACAAGGCTTCGTATGGTGGGATTTACTTGCTTACTCAATAGGCGTAATCGTGATATACTTCGCAGCACGAGCTTACGAAAGCAGATAGAATCACTACCTCATCCACCCCTCCATGCGGTAGATCTTCTCAAGAAGCTTGGTCTCTTTCTTTGTAGAGGCATCACAATGCCATACCTCCACCCTCACGGCATAGTATTCACCCCAATCGCCCTCGAAAATGGTGAATTCCTGTTTATCTACAATCTTTGAGAATGACTTCGTAGCCTCATGAGCAACAGAACTTGCACCTTTAACCCTTCCTGCGGATAATGGATCATTTTTTGTCACCTCAAAGCATTTTAGATAGACTGTTCCTTTTGGCAATGAAGGATAATAGAAATCATAGACATATATTCCTCCTTGACAACCATCCCATATCTGGAGATAACTTTTTCTGTCCTTGACATCAATCTTTGCCTCTGCAGGAATATTAACCCAAGAACTGTCTTTCTGCATCTCATATTCCTGAGACAATGGCACATTGTATTTCAGACCTTTAGGTATTGAGAGTTCACGAGCATAGCCATCAGGAGCATTCATACTAGCAAATCCAACACCAACACAACCTACAAAGCTTATAGGTCCACCTATCAAAAGTGATATTCCATATCTTTTACTTTGCTTTCTTAAGATAAGCAGAACATACTTGATGATGTCAAGAATCATCATAGCAAAGAAAATGTTGCCTGCCAGATCTTCCTTCCATGTGAAAGGACATTCTATCAAAGTATAGGCATAAGCATAGCAACTGGCAAAGAAGAGGATAGGAAACAGCCACCATAGCATTACTATCCAATCGCCTATCTTATGAAATATTTTCTTTATGACTTGTAGTGTTGTGTTCATGTATCCTACTTAATCTCAAGCGAATAGCTCCTGCCTCTGTCTGACTCTATCTTGAGGTTGCTGTTTGCCTCAATGATAGGCTTGATGCGACGGATGAGGGTATAGAGGGTATCGTTGGCATCAGGTTTCTTTGGCCAGAGACGATCGCATATTTCCTGCTTTGTGAGGGTATGATCATCTGACTTCAGGAACATCTCCAAGAGAGTGTGCTGCATAGGTGTGAGATGGATTCGCTCGCCTGTGGCGTTGCTGAACCTGTCGTTGCTGAATATCAGTCCACCGTATGTAATGCCCTGTACTATGAGTTCGGGCTTATGACGACGAATATAGACGGTACTGCCTATAAGCCATAGTAAGCCGACAAGCATAAGCGATGCTGACGCGCGCTGGTCGGAGAGCATAAGTACGGTAGAGAAATCGCAGTTAGCCTCAGCAATAAGCTCCGTTTCATGGCGATTACCCTTGCGTATTGTACGCATAGCCAGACAAGCCGTTTCCTTGACTTCGGCAATAGTGATGTTATCGCGATAGCAGCGGATAGTATCGGCAGAAACCACATCACATGGCATTTGGTACTTTGTAAGCGCCAAGGCATTGTTTACATCTTCGGATATACGTGTGCAGGTTGTTTTGTAGCTTGTGATAGCCGAAACAACAGCCATAAGCATCACGAAAAGGAATATTGATATAGGCAGTTTTTTCATATTTGTGAGTTTTAGCTGCAAAGATACAGATAATAATTGAGTTTCGGATTATCTGCTTGCACAAATATGGTGTTCTTTAAGAAACTTTTGCGTTTTCATATCAAACAGCTTATAGCCACAAGGGATACCTTAGGCTATTGCAATCCTTGCCCTTTCAGGGCATAATTCGGCTTTATGCAGACAAAAAATATAACAAAAACATAGTTTTTGATGAATGAATAGCGAGAATTGTTGGTTAATTGTGGAAAAATCATTAATTTTGCAAGCCGGTAACATCTCAATAGAAAATACATGGATAATAATACATACGGAGATTCACGAAATTCATTCAGCGGTTCGCTTGGTTTTGTTCTTGCATCGGCTGGCAGTGCTGTCGGCTTAGGCAATATCTGGCGTTTCCCTTATCTTGCAGCACGAGACGGAGGCGGACTCTTCCTCGTGCTCTATATTCTCCTTGCCGTAACCTTCGGCTTTACGCTCCTCATTACCGAGGTGGCTATAGGCAGACGTTCACGTCAGGGACCGCTCACCGCCTATCGCTTCTTCCGCGAGAAATGGGCTTTCATTGGCTATCTATCGTTCATGGTGCCTTATATCATCTACCCATACTACTGCGTGATAGGTGGCTGGGTACTGAAATATCTCACTACATATATAGCGGAAAATGCCGATACACCAGTAACTGACGGATATTTCACAGGCTTCATATCTGACTTGTGGTCGCCTATTATCTATACGGCTGTCTTTGCCATAATGTGCTTCTATGTGGTATATAAAGGTGTGCAGAAAGGCATAGAACGCTATTCTCGCATCATCATGCCTATACTGCTGCTTATGGTGATAGGCATCTGCGCTTATTCACTTACAATATCGCATACTGATGCCAACGGAGTGACACGCACAGGACTTCAGGGTGTAGGTGTATATCTCATCCCTAATTTCGAAGGTCTCACCGTGAAGAAGTTCATGATGATAGCACTTGATGCCACAGGACAGCTCTTCTACTCGCTCTCTATCGCTATGGGCATTATGGTGACATACGGATCATACATGAAACGTAGCGTGAACCTGGGCAAGGCAGTCGATAGAATCGAAATTTTCGACACTTCCATCGCTATTCTGGCTGGTATGATGATAATCCCTGCCGTGTATGTGTTTATGGGCACAGAGGGCATGAGCGCAGGTCCTGGACTTATGTTCGTGGCTCTTCCAAAGGTGTTTGATTCGTTAGGTACGTTTGGCGGTCGTGCCATCGGACTTATCTTCTTCCTTACCGTCACGTTTGCAGCTCTCACAAGTGCCGTTTCTATATTGGAGGCAACTGTGGCAAGCTTTATGGATAAGTTTGATTGGAGCAGACGCAAGGCAGTAATCATCATGTCAACAACAGGCTTTATATGGTCTATCGTTGTATGCCTTGGCTATAACAAACTCTATTTTGAATACATCCTTCCTAACGGAGCAAAAGCGCAGATTCTCGATATCTTCGACTATATCAGTAACAACGTGCTTATGCCATTCCTTGCAATATGTACTTGTATTATGATTGGATGGGTGGTTAAACCTCGCCTGTTAATTGGTGAGATTAGAATGAACGGATACAAATTCCACCGTAAGAAACTTTATATCATAATGCTCAGATACGTAGTGCCTGTGCTTCTCACAATATTGCTGGTTTCTGCAACGGGGATATTCTAGATTTTCTATAAAAACGCAAAGACACAAAGACGCGGAGATTATAAAAACTTTGCATCTTTGTGTCTTTGCGTTTTAAATGTCAAAGGGGTCTTTTAATAAAACCTTGTTCCTTTTTCGTAATCTTCCCAGAAACACTGGAGATATTTCGTGTTCTCCTCTATGGCTTTATTCTTGTCCTCCATAGAGTATTTGCCTGTGACATCACGGATTATCTCGTAATAATGATGGCTCATACCCGATTCAAGACCTGTCTCATTCTTGATCTTGGTACATATATCCTCACCAAGGAAATCTACCATATTAACATCTAGATTGGCGTATGCCATATAGAATGACTTTACCTGAATCTCTGAGGTTACCATACCGTGATTGAGTATAATCATATCTCCCCAATATCCACGATCAAGATATGACTGGTGCTTGTATTTCTTAAACATTCCCTTTTTCTTGGCCGTCTGTACCAAGTCGGTTATCATGGAATGTAATGAATCGTAAGGACAGGCTATAGTACAGCGTACAAGGTCGTTGATTTCATCTGCCTGTACCTTTTCCTGATTGCACTTGCGAATAGTACTATTGAATGACTTATAATTGACAGGTGTCACCTTACCTCCATGAAGCATAGCAATAGAATCAGCAAAGTGTATCATAGTAGGACCTACGGTATTAGCGACATAACGCATCCTTACAACCAAAGCTGTGTCTATATGAAACTCTGGCGCAGTCTCCTCTTGCCCTACAGCAGTCCTTCCCTGTGCATGGCATACAGTACTTATAAGGAAAAGCATTATGAAACCTAAAATAGGCCTTTTCATACTATAATAATCCGTCATTTATAAATATTATACACAATTGCAAATGCAAAGGTAATAAAATTATCTTTTTCGTGCAAATTTATCCCGAAAAACTTTATCATTTACGTGAGTTCAACGAATTCGCACTAAATGAAATGTTTCCAACAAAAAACAGCAACCATCATAAGATGATTGCTGTTAGAATATGTTTATATGCTTGTAAATTAATGCTCTGTCCTACTTCTGTATTCCTTTGGAGTACATCCGAAGGCATCTGTAAATGCACGGTTGAAGGTACTACGTGTGCGATAGCCACATGTGTAGTAAATCTGCTCAATAGTATCGTTAGTCTCAAGAAGCATACGTGCAGCCTGATCCAGACGAATCTTTGTGATATAGGCATTGAAAGTGAGTCCTGTAGCCTCCTTGAGAAGCTTTGTAAGGCGGATGTGGTTTGTCATCATTGCCTTTGCAACGTCCTCACGGGTTATACCATGCATACTATAGAGATTACCCTCAGTACATACGGTGTCAAGCTGCTCCATGAATTCCTTCTGCTCGGCAGTAAGTTCTCTACCCTCTACATGAGTCTCTTCTTCCTCATCGTCGTCATTGTTGCTATTCTCCTCAAGAACTGCCCTCTGCTCATCACCGTAAGGTATTGACTCAATCATACGCATCTGGTCAACATTCCATGAGAGAGCTATATACACGATTAAGCTCAAAGGATAGAACACGATACCTGCCAAACGATTGTCATAATAGCCATGCAATACAATCTTCAGCACAACATACGCCAAGACAAACACCATCATCATGATGAGGATTCTGTTAAGCCAGTTGATACTTCTACCATCAAGGTCGGCATATACATCTGCAACTGTCTTGTTATATCTCTTTGCTGCTTTTGTAAAGCGTACTACATACACTCCCAGATATATCAGCAGCTCACCCATTGTGATATAGTAGAACACATCTGCATATTGCTGATCAACATTTCTCAGGATGCAGTAGATAATGAGTACAGCCAACATTGCACCTATATGTACAGATCCCTTCCTGATAGTCACCACACTCATTCGGGTGAGCTCGGTAAGCATCATAAGACAGAAAGGCACAATAAGCAGGTTGACAAGAACCGCCAGCTTCTTGTCAGTTACCAAAATGTCTATTCCCGTGAAACTACCAATGAAGTAGAAAGATGATTGAATAGCTACAATTAAAAGAACTGCTCCTAATGAACGACGTAAACGCACTGGTGCCTGCTCATCACATTTTTGAAAAAGAAAATACAATGAGGAAATAAGGCAGAACGCCATTATGGCTGAGTGCATTATATCGTCCAATCTGTCAAGTATAGTCATATATTTAGATTTAGGCTACAAAATTAATTCTTTTTTTTCAAAAAACGTAAGAAACGACCAAAAAACATCTATTATATTACAAAAATTTAAACTTTTCATGATTCTGATGGTTAAAAACATCACAGCGGCTACCAGAAATCAACAAAGTATTGAAAACGGTAGCCGCTGCTAAACAGAATATGAGAACGGTATTACTTATTTTTCATTCATAAATATCTGGTCTTAAAAGCAGGGCTGCTTTATCAGAGCATTACCTGTAAACCTTCTTCTGACCATTGACAATGTAGAGGCGACCCTTAACCGGCTGCATTACGCGAATGCCATTCAGATCATAGATCTTACCATCACCCTCACCATCGCCGAAGATAGTATTAGTGATATCCAGTGTTGTGCCATCCTCACCAACTACAAGGATAGAGTATGCAGATACCTTCGTTGAGCTATAATAAGATCCTCCAGTATTCCTGTAGAAGTAAGCACGATATGGATAGAGAGTCATCTTGGCAGCTTTATAGGTCTTGCCATTTTTCTCCATCTTAGGATTCAGATATGTGAACTTATTCTGCTTGAAGTAATATACATCACCAGGAAGAATCTGTGCACCTGAAGGAAGACCAACATAACCCTTACCATAGAATACAGTTGTCTTCAGATTACCTCTGAACTCCCAATCGTGAATTGACGCATCAGCATCAGAATAAGACTTATTCACAGCTGTAAAATCAGCATTCTCTGGAACTCCAACATTCAGTTCATCTATCTTCACCTGTGAGCCTACACCACCATCAGTACGGTTGTAAAGAACTGGTGTGTTAGCAGGAATAACAGCATCCTGTGACATTTCACTAAACTCCATATAGTTATTTGTCATGCTCTTGAGCTCATAGAACTTCACACCATTCATATTGTTCTTGGTTGGGTAAGGCAAGCATAGAGTTCCCCAAGTAGAGTTCTGTGCCTGTACCTTTGCAGAATCATTTGCCGCCACATTAGCATCACGAGCGTAAGAAGCTTTTGAAGCATTAAATGCATAAGGAATCTTGATTGGGAATCTGTCTGTTACAACAAGTCCCGGACACGTACCATCAGTTTTTATCTCATTCTCTATGACGTCATAAGCTCCTTCTCCTAAATAAACCAAGAGATTTGGAGAGATGAAATCCTTATCCCTCAATGGAACCATAAGATCATCTGATTTCTTAGAAGAATTATCCAGATACCTTGCATTCCTAATGTCAAATACCATTACTGGGTTGGTACTTGAAATCCTACCTGTTTCTTTTTCAGCCTCAGCTGCACCAAGCAAATCATGAACCATACTGTTTTCCCAGTCAATTCCGACCTCCAGATACTCGGTACCAAAGTCAATGATATCACCATCCCTTACTGTGTACTTTGGTACATATCTCGCTGTCAGGTCAACATCATGAGCACAATTCCATACAAAATTGCCATCTTTCCTTGTCCAATAACCGCTACTCTCATTAAAATAGATATTACGGTCACTAGGATTATCCAAATCTACTGTAGCAACCAGCACGTTATTTGAATCATAGAAGCCAACTAACTTGAAACCAGCCTTCTTGAATTTACCATTGGTAATCTGGCTTGGACACTGTGAACCATAGGTGAATGAGATCTTTACAACACCTTCAGAGTTATAAATAACATCACTAAAAGGAAGGTTGCCATTATCATATTGCATCTGCTTTGGCACAACGGCACTCTTACTTCCGTCAAATGTTACGATATATGTCTTAGGTGCCCAATGAGCATAGATAGTGCCACCCTGTGTTTTATCCCAAGGCTCTACACCATTCATGTCCTTGTCATAGTATTCCTTGCCACCATAATAAATATCATGTCCTTGAGATTCTTCCCATTCACTATTCGCGATGCCATAATAGCCTCTAAACTCATATCCAGGCTTTGTAGGAGCTTCCAAGCCATTAGGCAATTTCTGACCATAAATAGCAGTCGTTTGAGTATTACCACCTGTACCACCTTGTGGATCAAGTGTAACAATATCAGGAATCTTATTCCAAACAGCATAGAGACTTACAGGTCCCTTACCACCGCCATTCACAGCATCGTATGGACAGAAGTCACCCTCTACAATATATAATCCATTTTGCTTATCTATTGTTATCTTGTATTCAGGAGTTGTAGCCTCTGGATTAGTACTGAAACCTAATAACTCATATCCATTACGAGTTAAATTATGTTTACCACTATACATCTGCTTGGTTTCTGTCTTACTCGTTGAAGTAAGATTTTGTGTTTCCCAAACATTACCTGTTCCATCGTTATTGTAATAAGTAAGGGTAGCATAATAGGTATATGTAGGAATTCCTTTATATCCAAAGGATGCTTCACCACTATTACTATTGTTTTTTCCAAGATATGACATTATTGCAAGATAGTGCGTATCTGTTATAGGAGCTACACCATTTGCATTACTTTTTTCCAAACTAACATCTGTTTTTGCATCTACCTGATTTACAGAATTACTACCTGCACCAGCCACTATCATCGTTGGTAATATAGGATTATCTCTAAATGCTCCAGACGAAGCGACTTCACCATTAGCCTTCCAAGCAATGGTTTTTATCTTTGTATCTGCTTCAGATGATGTTGCAACACCTAAATTCTTAACTTCAAAACCATAGTTCTTACCACCTTGATTGGCCACTTTACCATCAAAAGTATAAGAAAAATGTACATCGGAATATTTTGGAACCTTTACATCAAGCCCTATCTTCTGACATATAGCACGCCAATAACTAGTATTAGCAGTAGTCCTAAAACCTGTTATTTGCTTCCAATCATCCGTGTTTTGCAAATTCATATTAGTCCTTAAGTCTTGGACTTTTTTCCAATCATAAGCGTAAAAATCTCTACCAGTCCTTTCTGCATTATAATCATCTGTATGTCCTGTGCCATTATCAATATGCCAATTAGCATTAGACGTTTGAATTATATAATAAGTGGTTACACGATGCCAGTCCAATCCTTCATCTTTTGCAAAGACATGAAGTGTATAAGTAGAAGTGTTACTTGCAATGGTTTCACCATTCTTAAGTACTGCACTAATCACTACATCACCTTCCTTTTTGGCAATAATCACACCTGTAAGAGGATCTATTTCTATTATCTCACCATTACTGTCTTCAGAATATTCAAAATGATAGCCACTTGTACCATTACTCAAAGTTATATTATCACCATTAGCGGTGAAAATTCCCTTAATCTGGGCATTATCATCACCAACTGTAATATCATAACCCTTTTTGCTATTCTCAAAACCTATTGCTATTTCTGGTCTGGTTGGATCAACTGAATATACATGAATTGTCTGAGTATAAGAACAAACCAATCTCTCACCACGCATCAATTTTACAGTTACAGGAATATCACCTGTAACCTTTATTTGTTCTATGACACCAGACATTCGACGAACAACCATTTTGCTTGCATCCGCCTCATATTCAAAATGAAAATCTTCTGGATTTTTAGGATTTTCAGTAGGAACAACTGCACCAGCATGAGCTGTAATATATCCCTTAAGCATATAAGTACCACCAGGCTGATCTTTAATGATATTATTATCCACTGCACCCGTTGTTGTATTATAACAACGCATACGGATGTCAGGTAAAGTGAACTGTACCCTAAATGCCCAATTACTATTATCACTATCCTTTATGTTAGAAGCTGTACCTTCCTGTCCATTCCAACCTGCTTTGATAAAAGTACGACACTTGTTACTAAGCTCTGATAATCCTAAATCTATCCAAGTCCAATTACCAATACCAACCTTAGTATCGTATGCCTCATTAATCTCAAAAGATGTCAATCCGTTAAGAACAACGTTATTATTATTTTCCTTCTTCCAAGGTATATTTGTTCTAGAGAAAGTAGCATTATGAGTGAATAAATTCATAGCCCAATGCTCTTCACTATATGAAAAACCACTGCCTGATACTGGAACACAAGTTGTAGTAATACCGTAGTTCTTAAAGAAATCCGTAATACTACCAGACAGAAGATCATTCATCTTATTCCACTGGATCATATTTACCTCATAAGGGAAATTGGTAAAAGACAGTTTCAGATGAGACTCTTTCTTATATATATTACCCTTCTCATCAGTGTAATAATTGCCATTCTCATCTCTTAAATAATCAGCAAGAAGTCTGTCATTAACATCTTGGCTTATCCACTCAAAGAAACGAGCATCTTTTGCCCAAGCCACACCCTGTGCTGATACTGTTACACCAGCAGGAAGATCATAAGCATTATTATCATCCGTGACTAACATTATAGGATCGCCCGTAGCACCTTCTGTATACTGATTAAAGTATATCTTCAGATTCCTTTGCTGTGCCATGGCATTTACCGTTGTACCTAAAGCTATTATAATAGCTATTAAATACCTAAAAATATTACGTGTTCTCATATCTGTAAAACTTTTTAAATGTTTTTTCACTGTATTAATTACAAAAATAAGCACCGGAAATAAATGTCCTTTTCTGTGTTGCAAATATACAAAAAAATTTCCGATTTATTATTAAAAAAATCAAAAAAAATTGTTCTTTTAGCTCAAAAAATCTTCTTTTTAACTAAAAAACATTGTATTTTGCTATTTCCACAATACAAAATCCATCTTCCTTTCTCACTTTTATAATTTCTCAAGTATATGAATATTAGTTGTTTATATTAACTTCGTGTGGCTACACAATTTTTTGATTGTATAAAGACACAAATCGCACAGATTATAGTGATCTTTCGCTTGCGCTCTTTTTACGTGTTCAGAATAGTTTTCAATCTTGCGAACATTCTTCCAGAAAACCAAAAGGAGTGCAAGCGAAATTCACTTAATCATGCCATATCTGATTAGAGTAAATATCCTCAGAATCATTCTCCAAGGTGAATCCTCCGATGGGCTTTGACTCACCAAAGTCCTCTTCTCCTTCTCCTATCTGGAAAGAATTCTCGAGCAATCTACCATCTTCCTCAATCGCGAATCTCTCTGCGATTGGGGCATTATACACTTTCCTTAAAATCATTTCTTTACTTGAATTACATCTTCCATTTCTCGCCAAGCCAAAACCAATGCAAGCACTGGTTTTGGTTATTTGGCTAACGAAACGGTTGAAAATTACATATCTTTCTTAATACACTTTCTTTTTTCCGTTGACGATATAGAGGCGACCGCTTACAGGCTGCATTACCCTGCGACCATTGAGGTCATATATCTTGCCATCACCATCTGCATCATTGTCAATCAGGTTGGTTATATCCGTGGCACCTTCCTCATCTATTGCTATTATAGAGAAGGTGGTAAACTTCGCATTAGCCGCTGTTGTTGTGAAGTATGCACGATAAGGGAGCATTGTCACCTTACCCTTATTAGCCAGATGCGTGAACTGATCCTGCTTGAAATAGTATATCTCCTTTGAACCGTCCATCTTTTCAGCACCAGCAGGAACCTTCTTGTTATCATACTCCTTACCACAGAATATCTTTGTAGTGAGAGTTCCTATGAACTGCCAAGAGTCTAATGAAGAACCCGGATTTGTAGAATATGATGTGTTCACTGGAACATTCACACCTGCTTCCTTAATCTTCACCTCTGAGCCTACACCCTCCAGACGCTTGTAGAGTACTGGGGTATTTGCAGGAATAACAGCCTCATCCATTGGAGTGAAGTGCATATAGTTGTTCTTCAATCCTGCCAACTTATAGAACTTCACATTATTAGCATTATTTCTAATAGGATAAGGCAGACAAAGAGTTCCCCACTGGGAATTTGCAGCCTGTGCCTTAGCAGCATCCTCGCTTGAGTAGTCCTTGTTACGCTCATACAAAGCATTATTAGCCTTGAATGCGTATGGAACCTTGATTGGTGCTCTGTCAGTTACCACAAGGTTGAGACATTTCTCTTCCTTCATCATAACCACATTCTTTGCATCAGTATATAGATCTGACTTATCTGACAGATAGACGAGAGCGTTAGGAGCAAGCTTTGATTCCTCACGGGCATCCTCCAAAGCTACGTTAAATGCCTGTTCACCACTATTGAAATGCTCACCCTTACTACTTACGAAGCCACTAGAACCTGTTTCAATAAACTTAGGATATTTTGTGATATCTATTACCAATGGAGCTGTATGATAAACATCGTTATCTTCTTTAATTGCAGCATCGATATCCTGTGTGATGATGTCATAGCCTTCTTTGAAGTTGATTCGTTCACCATCATCAACTATCTCAAACTTACACTCATACTGAGCATAGAGATTGAGCGTTCCACTTGTTGCATCATACCTCCATTTGCCAGACGTTCCCTCTTCTGTCCAATAAGGTCCCTTTACTGCATTGAATGAGCAGTCATTATCATTAACGGTATATACCTGTTTACCACCCTTTTCCAGTGTGTACCAACCAAGGAACTTATAGCCAGGACGGATAGTAATAACATCTCCACACCAGAATCTGTCACCTAACGTACTGCCATACTGAACATCAAAACTTACGCGAGTCTGGTCATTGGTTGTTTCAACAAACTTCTGACCACCTTCCGTTCTTATACCCACATTTTCACTCAACCTACCTCCACAGGTGTTGAAGTTAATGGTATATGTCTTTGCAGTCCAATGAGCATAGAGAGTTGCGTTATTGTTCTTATCCCACTGTCTTGCACTTGTACCATCAGCATTATAGTATTTGTTTGCCCAGTCCTCTGTCTGACTATAGTCTTTACCGTCATAATAGCCTCTAAAGATATAACCTGTTCTTGTTGGAGGAGTTACAGTCGGCATATCCTTACTATATGTAACTATTACAGTCTCGCCTCTGTCTGTTCCATCATTATATTTTAAAGCAACTACATACTGATTTTCCCCAAGAGTAGGAGATATAATCTCTATTTCCTTTTCTCCAGTCTTAACTAGTCCACCATCAGTAATCGTAACAATGATATTTGCCTTACCGAGATTCTTGGGAGTTATCACACCATTTTCATCTACTGTAAAAATATTTTCATCACTACTTTCGTATGTTGTGGTAAAGTTGAAAAGTCCCGGATGATTGATCGTGTATTGAACTTTACCTGTTTCTCCAAACTTTATCTGACTTGGCATTGTCCCTGCGAAAGACACACTTGGATCATAATAGGTGACTTGGAAGGCAAAGTCATCTGTCGCAGAACCAGCCTTGAAGAAGAAACGGTTTTTATCGTTTATCTCATAAGGTGTCTTGAATATTAATCCTATATTCTTCTCTTCTACTTTAATTAAGGATAGTCCATTGAAGCCAAGTTCATCTGGTGTTTCTGGCATGTTAGCAACATTAAAAGTAACAGAGTGTCCAAAAACAGCCCATGCGTTTTTTGAACCTGATCTTGTCTGATTTGTTGCTGACTTTATAGTTCCTTTAATACTGAATATCGATTTTAAGTCCGAGAGTTTTGCAGCGAAAACATCATTCATGATATTCCACTCAACCTTTTTCACCTCGTACTTGAAATTGTTAAAAGTTAATGACGCAGAAGTACTCTTCTTGTCTGAACTCCTCTGTGCGAAAACTCTATCTTCACAATTTGGATAGCTAAAAGAAGTCTCCCTATAAGAAGATGCCCATACAAATCCTTCTGCAGATACAGTTGCATCTACAGGCACATCACCACCAACAGAAAGCGTTGGTGCTTGAGCATTTGATGATTCTTTATACTCGCTGAAATAGTACTTTGCTTTTTTCACATCTTCCTGAGCCCACGCAGCATTAATGCTAGAGGCGCACAGCAAAACCATGAAATACCTTGAAAATTTACCTGTCCACATATCTCTGTTTTTGATCCCTAAAGGATTTTTCTATTCTGTGTAATTTTTTGTAATAATTAAACCATTACCTTATTTATCGAGTGCAAAATTAAGTATTTATTTCGAAATAAAAGTAAAAAAATCTGAAAAAAATTCTGTTTTAGTATAAAAAAATTTTTATCGTGTACCTTTCTACCAAACATCTGGAAAAATTGACCAACAAACTTATTGTGAATTAGTTACAAAACGCCTGATTATATAATGAACGCGCACTAAGCTACAGAATTGATAATATCTATTTAAAATCATGTTATAATAGTACCTTTGGTGCTTGAACTGACAATAATTACCAATCTTACCAATCTTCAACCAATTAGATAATGAGTATTTAACGTGAGTTCGACGAATTGCCATAATCTTTTATCCACTGTGTGGAGGTTCACGAATTTATCATTAATACTTATCTTTTAAATAAAAATTGGCTTTCACTTCGACCGCCTAACTAAAGTTTCATGGAAAATTATTCGCAAGGCTCATCAAGCTACGCAAGTCTCGGATAATTAATGTCGTCAAGCGTAGCGCTTAACTTGGTTGAATTCACGTTATTTAAATTGAGAACAGATTTAGTAAAAACTATATAAAAGCAAAATAAAAGGTCAAACCTAGTTTCACAACTCGATTTTGACCTTTTATTTTATTTTCCCCTTTAGACATCAAAAATGTGTCTCTTTCATAAAAATTACACTTATTTCCGAGTGCAAAAGTAGGTAAAAAAACTAACTTTCACAAATTTATTTGTTCCATAAAGTTTGTTATTTCGATCATGCAACACTTTTTACAAAGTTGCACTATTCTTTTTTACAATTGCATTTTTGTAAAAATTGCGATTTCATCGGCGTTTTTGCGGTTTTTTAGGAAATAAAAGAAGAAAAACAGAAAAATAAAAAATTCGTGATTTTTTCTAAATGTTTGTATTTATACCATGAAATGTTGGAAATTTCCTCAAATTTTAGGTATAATTTCTGACAAAGAAAGAGTATTTTTAGCGTAAAAAACACACTTTTTCTCTAAAGAATAGGCAGAAAAATCATAAATGATCTTTGAAAAATTCCAAGGCGCGTCTTTGAACAGGTTTACCGAAACTGTGGGGAATATCCCACATCTCTGTCTGAAGGTTATTTACGGCTCCCTGACTATCCCACACCTTGTGCATGATACTAAATGCCCTGTTTGCGCCATTAAGAGGAAAGAGCTTATCTTTCGTACCACTTATGAAAAGCATAGGCTTAGGACATGCAAGACTGGCTATATGCGGATAATCCAACCAACGGCGAAGTCCCGGGAAACAGTTGGCAAAACCGCCATTCTCCGTGCGGGAGTACTTGAACGACATCTGTTCCTGAGTTGTTACCATCCAACAAATGGACACAGCCGTCTTGATTTTGTCACTAAGGGCTGCAAGCAACCAAGAGCGATATCCGCCCATAGAGAAGCCCACACAGCCTATTCTCTTTGGGTCAACGTATGGTAGTGTGGCGATATAGTCGGTACATGCAATATCATCGTAGGTCATATAGGCAGAGAGGTCTATGCCGTACATCATCATATTTCCGCATATCATATCAAACTTACTGCGGAGAGCCCCCTCTTTCTGACCTCTCTCGCCCCACAAAGGAGCATCGGAACTAAATACGACATAGCCCTTCTGGGCGAGATAATCGCCTACAAACTGTCCTTCATACAATTCCTCAACCCATTTCTCTGCATCTTCAAGCACCACACTATCCTCAAGAGCCACAGGATTGTTACACTCAAGTGAGTCGGGATCTGGCTCAAACGGACGAATCATCTTCTCTTTACCAATGAAAAGATGTCCTCCGTGATCGTGAAGACAGTTGATTGCAGGGAAAGGGCCTTTGCCGTCAGGAATGAGAATAATGGCAGGAACGGTATAATAGCGTGACAGCCTTATCTCTATCTGACGAGCTTTATATCCATCTCTCTGCTCTTCACGGATTACAGTTACGCCAAAATCTCCCGGAGGAGGCGGTGGCATGAGCATACAGTCGAACACCTTCTGTCGGGCTACCCTCCTCCACTCGTCAAAGTCGGTGATATCGCTATTCCCCCATGCAAGAGGATATTTAAGATCCTCAAGCAAGCTGTCGGCATAGACAGGGAGGTTGCGCATAAACTCGTATTTCTGACGGGTAGGCACATTATACATATTACCTCCCGGATATTTCTGGGCAATACCTGGAAGAGATAGCAGTAATGATATGACAATCAGAGGAATCCGCATATTATGTATTTGTTTTATGCAAAAGTAGCTCAAAATCCTGGAATTACGACTATTATATGCATATTTTAGGGAATATTAACTATATCCGCGTCACAATTATGTGTTCTCATACGTTATTATTATTAATCACTTTAACGAATAAGAATAATAACTAATGAAGAAAATCTTTATCTCTCTCGCTTGTGCAGTGATATGCTGTGCTTGTGATGCTCGTCACAACAACTCTGCAGCTGATGAGCAGAAAGACATCCAAACAGAGGCTGTATCTGATGCAAACGACAATCAGGAAGGTATTGCCGATGGCCAGATGGCACCAGACTTCACTCTCAATGACATCAATGGCAAGCCATTGTCTCTGTCAAGTCTGAGAGGAAAGTACGTAATCATTGATTTCTGGGGTTCATGGTGTGGCTGGTGTATAAAAGGTATGCCTATGATGAAGGAATACTATAAGAAATACTCCGATAAACTGGAGATTTTAGGCGTTGACTGCAACGATCCTGAGAAGAAATGGAAGAATGCAGTCAAGAATCTGAATTTACCTTGGAAACACGTCTATAACCCAAAAGACTCTTATGAAATCTTAAAGAAATATCAGATTCAGGGATTCCCAACAAAGATTCTCGTTGATCCAGAGGGAAAGATAGCAAAGACAATAGTCGGAGAAGACCCTAAATTCTATGAGTATCTGGATGAAGTGTTAGGAAAGTGACCCCCAGCCCCCCAAGGGGGAGTATTTAGAATGTATTTCTAATCACTGGGGATTACATACAAACGCTAAGCTATAATCTCTGATTATCATAAATAAAGCTTTGTGCCTCAGCGTCTTTGCGTTTGAAAATAACAGATTGCCGCTCATAGGTTCCTGTGTGGATATCCTATGAGCGGCAATACTATTATAAACTCCCCCTTGGGGGGTTGAGGGGTCTCTTTACCAGATATGCGCCCTCTTCTTCTTAGGAACGAAGAGCTTGCCTTTCTTAATGTTGAAGGCTGTGTACCAATCGTCAATCATTGGAAGAGCACCATTTACTCGTGCGAACTCTGGAGAGTGTGGGTCCATCGTGATGAGCATCTCGCGATACTCCGGACGACTTGTGCCTGCCCATACGCGAGCCCAGCCAAGGAAGAAACGCTGATCTGCGGTGAAACCGTCGATAACAGCGGTATTACCGGTATTACGCATAGCACGAAGAGCGATATTCAAACCACCATTATCACCGATGTTTTCGCCAAGAGTGAGCTTTCCGTTCACCTTCTTACCATTAATCACCTCAATGTTTGAGAAGTGGTCAACGAGAACCTGTGTGCGCTGGTCGAAGTTCTTCTTATCCTGCTCAGTCCACCAGTTACGCTGATTACCAGTCTTGTCAAACTGACTTCCCTGATCGTCAAAACCATGTGACATCTCATGACCGATGACACCGCCGATAGCACCATAGTTCAAGGCGTCGTCTGCCTCTGGATCAAAGAAAGGAGGCTGGAGAATACCTGCTGGGAAGCAAATCTCGTTGGTTGTAGGGTTGTAATAAGCATTGATAGTCTGAGGAGTCATAAGCCACTCTGACTTGTCAACAGGCTTGTTCACCTTCTTGCGAAGCTCCTCAAGGAGGAAGAACTCACTCACATTGTCTATATTCTCAGCAAGACTGAGAGTGTCTGAGATCTCAAGTTTTGAAAAGTCCTTCCACTTGTCAGGATATCCGATTTTGATAATGAAATTCTCAAGCTTATCCTTTGCCTGTGCCTTTGTCTCTGCACTCATCCATGTAGCCTCATCAATACGCTGTGAGAGAGCTGTCTGGAGGTTATGAACAAGCTGAAGCATACGCTGCTTGGATGACTCTGGGAAGTACTTCTCACAGTACATCTTACCGATAGGCTCACCCATTACGCTGTTCACAAGGTTTGTGGCACGCTTCCACATTGGGTCGTCCTGCTGCTGTCCGCTGAACACTCTACGGAAAGCAAACTGAGCCTTGCGGAAATCAGAAGACAGAAGGCCCGCTGCATGACCTATAACGTTCAGCTCTGCATAGCTCTTGAGGTCTTCAAGTGGAGTGTCTGCGTATATCTTCTCAACCTCATGGATAGGCTCTGGCTGACCTACATCCACATAATCGAAAGCAGGGAAACCTGAAACCCAGAATACTGTAGTCCAGTCAATGCCTGGGAAATCACGTACCAACTCCTGGAATGACATCTTATGATAGTTGGCATTCACGTCACGGAGTTTTACCTGACTATACCAAGGCTCTGCAAGACGCTTCTCAATAGCATAGACAGCATCCATCTTCTTCTGTGCAGTAGCCTCATCATAGCCTACGAGCATGAACATTGACTTGCCATACTGCTTATAAGCCTCACGGATAGCCGTTGTCTGAGGGTCGTCGTTGAAATAGTAGTCACGAGTGCCAAGTCCAAGACCTGCCTGACCGATACCCACAATGTTCTGGTCGGCCTGACGCATATCTGCACCAACACCAAGACCGAGCATCAGAGTACTACCACCCTTACGGTCGATGTCTGAGCAAACACGCACATACTCCTTACGATCCTTGATAGCACGTACACGCTCAAGGAGCGGTTTTATCGGC
Source organism: uncultured Prevotellaceae bacterium (assembly GCA_946406435.1). Classification (GTDB taxonomy): domain Bacteria; phylum Bacteroidota; class Bacteroidia; order Bacteroidales; family Bacteroidaceae; genus Prevotella. Next base: position 27,981 of record CAMJKP010000022.1, read on the forward strand.
TCATAACCCTTCTTGTCACGACCTACAGAGTCCATCATCTGATTGTAGAGAGTGCCTATCTTCTGACCAAGAGAGCCCTTTTCCTGAGGACTGTTGGCAAACTGAAGGATAAGCTCATTGATCTGCTTCTGATTAAGCTCATAGAGATCAACGAAAGAGCCGTTACTCGTCTGGTCTGGACGAAGTGGATTGTTCTTGATGAATGCACCTGTGGCATACTCCACAAAATCATCACCAGGATTCACGCTAAGATTCATGTTAGCGCGGTCATAGCCTTTACCCGTCTGGGCACTTACTCCTACGAAAAAACATGCAAGAGCAAATAAGATAAATGATTTCTTCATTTTTTTATTAGTATTTTTTCGATATGATAACGACTTTATTGATATATTTATTACATTTGACGCTGTTAAAAATCAATTTATTACAAGTTTCGCTCATTAATTAAAAGAAAAACAGGAAAATATTAAATCTTGCAGGAAAAATCGTTGTCAAAATGGTTGTGTGGCTCATAGTTTTCTTAAGACGGGGAAGTTAATAATATCAGCAAAAAGTCAACATTACCAGGAAAAGGGTCAACCAACTCAGCGAAAACTGTCATGTTTCTCAGATGGCAGAGTCAACTTTTTCAGGAAAAGATAGCCCCGCGATTTCAATTATTTCAATTATTTCAATTAAATTTGGGCATACCCTATCACACGATTTACCCTCTAATATCTATATATATTTATATATAAATATATATAGATATTAGTACTTAATGTCCATGTTTTCTTCAAGGCAAAATGTGTGTGTCCATTTTTTATTGAAATAATTGAAATAATTGAAATTTTCAAGAATATGAAAAAAAGTTGCGTTTTGCCCTTGTTTTTTTTCGATTTTGAAGTATAAGTAAATAGAGGGGTGTGTGAAATGAAGAACGAAATGTGAAGAGTGAAAAATACCATTAGGCGCATGGCCATCGCTGAAGGTAGTAAATCCAATATAGGTCCGTATCAAAACCGTTTCAAGTCCCAATCCGGAAGGGACGAATGGGGGGAGGAGGTTAGGGGTTAGGGATTAGAGGTTAGGGATTAGAGGTTAGGGATTAGAGGTTAGAGGTTAGAGATTTAAGATTAAGGGTTCAGTGGAACCCACAGCCGTTGCAGTTTCCGCAGTCGCATTTCTTGCCATTACCGTCACCTGTGTCGCAACAGCTCTTCTTGCCATGATTGCCCTTGAAATAAGAGTATGCAACCATGACAAATGCCAAAATGACGACAGATAGGATTATGATGCTGACGAGGTTCATTTTCAAAAGTTAAGAGTGAATAGTGAAAAGTGAATAATACAAATACTGGTGGTCACCAGAACGCTGTTCACACAAGGGCGTTAGCCAGTATTAAGTATTATTATCTATTCGTTATTCACTATTCACTTACAATTTTCGTTTAGAATATCCAATATGCAAGCAACGCTACCACATAGGCAATGGCACACTGGCCAAAGACAACGGCAACAGCGTATTTCTTTCCTATTTCCCTGCGGATTGAAGCTATTGCAGCCACACAAGGAGTGTAGAGCAAGCAGAACACGAGCAATGATACTGCCGATGAAACCGTCAAAATAGCGTTTATTGACGTTCCTGCGCCGAAAAGTACGGTGAGAGTACTTACTACACTCTCCTTAGCCATAAAGCCGCCCACAAGGGCTGTACATACGCGCCAGTCGCCAAATCCGAGTGGAGCAAAGACTGGAGATACGAAATCAGCCACTATGCCAAGGATAGAGTCATCGGCATTCTCCACATGCTGAAGGTGGAAACCGAACGACTGGAGGAACCATATAACGATTGTAGCCATGAAGATGACGGTAAAGGCACGCTGAAGAAAGTCACGGCTCTTCTCCCAAAGGAGCATCAAAGTAGAACGCGCAGACGGCATTCGGTAGTTTGGCAACTCCATAACGAAAGGTACAGGATTACCACGATAGAATGTCTTCTTCAGGATGAGTGCCACGACGATTCCCACGATGATACCGAGAAGGTACAATGCCACCATGACAAGGGCAGCGTTATCTGGGAAGAAAGCAGCACAGAAGAAAGCGTAGATAGGAAGCTTTGCCGTACATGACATGAAAGGCGTAAGCATTATCGTTATCTTACGGTCGCGCATTGAAGGTAGTGTTCTACTTGCCATAACAGATGGTACAGAACAGCCGAAACCTATGAGCAAAGGCACGATGGAACGGCCGGAAAGACCGAGTTTACGCAACGGACGGTCCATTACAAAGGCTATTCTCGCCATATAGCCTGAATCCTCAAGCATGGAGAGGAAGAAGAACAGGGTGACGATGATAGGCACAAAGCTTGCCACGCTTCCCACACCGGCATAGACGCCATCGATAATGAGCGAACGGACTATTTCATTCACTTCCCACGATTTCATCGCATTATCCGACATCTCGGTGAACCACTCTATTCCGCCCTCTAACAGCTCTTGGAGACTTCCGCCTATAACATCAAAGGTAAGCCAGAAAATTGCCGCCATGATGCCTAAAAATGCGGGAATCGCGGTATATTTACCTGTGAGTACAGCGTCTATCTTCTCTGAACGGTAGTGTTCCTTGCTTTTATGAGGATGAGTAACCGATTTCTTGCAGATATTCTGAATGAATGAAAATCGCATATCAGCCATAGCAGCAGCACGGTCAAGTCCTCGCTCCTCCTCCATCTGACAGAGGATATGCTCTATGGTCTCTCGCTCGTTCTGTGAAAGCTTGAGGGCATCAATGACGAGGTTATCACCCTCTACAAGCTTTGAAGTGGCAAAACGGATAGGGATATCAGCACGCTTGGCATGATCCTCTATCAAGTGCATGATGGCATGCAGACAGCGATGCACAGCACCTCCATGCTCTTCCTTTGAGCAGAAGTCCTGAATGGCCGGTACCTCCTGATATGTGGCAATGTGCATGGCATGCTCCACAAGTTCTGAGATACCCTCGCCCTTGGCTGCTGAGATTGGTACAACAGGGATTCCGAGCATTGACTCCATCTCGTTTACATGGACGTATCCGCCATTTCCCTCCAATTCATCCATCATATTCAGGGCAAGAACCATCGGAATACCAAGTTCCATGAGCTGCATGGAGAGGTAGAGGTTACGCTCTATGTTGGTAGAGTCAACGATATTGATGATGCACTTTGGCTTCTCTTCAAGAATGAACTTACGGCTTACTACCTCCTCGCTGGTGTAAGGAGAGAGCGAATAAATGCCTGGAAGATCGGTGACTTCGGTGTTTTTCTGTCCTCGGATAGCTCCGCTCTTACGGTCAACGGTAACGCCCGGGAAGTTGCCTACATGCTGGTTAGCACCTGTAAGCTGATTGAAAAGCGTGGTTTTTCCACAGTTCTGGTTTCCTGCAAGGGCGAATGTGAGTAACTCTCCCTCTGGAAGTGGATGGGCATGGGTAGGATCGTGGTAGATGCCCGGCTCTCCGATACCAGGGTGATGACCCGAAATGAGACGTGGCTCTTCTTCTTCATCAACAGCAGGCACATCAAGGGTTATGTCTATCTTATCCGCATCAGCAAGACGAAGGGTGAGTTCATAACCGTGAATGGTGAGCTGCATAGGATCACCCATTGGGGCATACTTCTTGAGTTTAACAACTGCTCCGGGGATAAGTCCCATGTCAAGGAAGTGCTGACGAAGTGAACCGCTACCTCCCACTGCCGTAACGGTTGCTGATTGTCCGATATGAAGTTCTTTTAGTGTCATCGAATGCAAAATTACTAAAAATCGACTTATTTTCAATAAGTAGGTATGAAATATTAGCATATCAGAGGAAAAAATACCTACAAATGATGATGAAATCATTAAAAAATGTACTTAATCTTTGACATTCGGCGTTTTATTAGTATTTTTGCAGAGAAATTCAAAAGTTAAACAACAAATAGAATCAAAAAATGAAGAAATCATTAATACTTGGCCTCATTGCCATGATGGCTCTTGTGGCTAATGCACAGGATGATAAGAAATCTTGTTGCGATAATAAGAACAAGACTGAGAAGTGCGAGAAGAAGGACTGCTGCAAGAAAGACAAGAAATGCGATAAGAAGGCTTGCGATAAGGATGCAAAATCTTCTGATAAGGCCAAGAAGACTGACGGTCAGACTGGCGCTACAAAGCAAGAGAAATAAAGACCCTTTCCCCGCTCTCCCTGCATAGGGAGAGAGCTGATTCGCGAAAAGAAGTCCCCCTTTAAGGGGGATTTAGAGGGTCTGTAAAATGTAAAGTATAAAGATAAAAGTATAAAGACAAAAATGGAAAAGCTTATCATTAACAACTACGAGGAGTTTGCTTCATACGAGGGACAGGTTCTCGGCACTTCAGACTATGTAGAACTTACTCAAGAGCGTATCAACCTGTTTGCTGACGCTACTCTCGACCATCAGTGGATTCACGTTGACACAGAGCGTGCAAAGACAGAGAGCCAGTTTGGCACTACTATTGCCCACGGCTATCTCACACTCTCAGTACTTCCTCACCTCTGGGAGCAGATTGTTGACGTTAGAAACGTAAAGATGCTCGTAAACTACGGTATTGACAAGATGAAGTTCGGTCAGCCAGTACTTTCTGGTCAGAGCATCAACCTCACCACAAAGCTCCAGAGCATCCAGAACCTTCGTGGTGCTGTGAAGACTGAGGTTAAGTTCACTATGAACGTTAAGGAGACAGGCAAGAAGGCCCTCGAAGGTGTAGCTATCTTTATCTACTATTTTGAGGCATAAAAAGCCTAACCAAGCCTTCCCGAGAGGAAGGATGTTATATAGTATTGCCGCTCATAGGAAATCCACATAGGAACCTATGAGCGGCAATTTGTTTTTTCAAACACAAAGACGCTAAGATACAAAGTTTATTTTATGATAATCATAGATTATAGCTTAGCGTTTGTATGTAATCCCCAATAATTAGAAATACATTCTAAAAAACTCCCCCTTGGGGGGTGGGGGGGCTGCTCCTCTTCTTCATCACAAGCACATTCTCACCTTTAGAAGTACGCTTATAATCCACCTCATCCATCATTTGCTGAACGAGGAAAATGCCCAATCCACCGATTTTACGTTTCTCTGCAGAAAGGTGAATATCCACATCAGGAGCCTGTGTCAAAGGGTTGAACGGCTTTCCGTCGTCCCTAAGCACAAAAGTGACAGTATCAGCTTCCTTGTCAGCATCCAATGTGAATGTATGCTCTCCACCTTCAGGATACGCATACTGAATGACATTGACCACAGCCTCTTCAAGCACCAGATTCAACTGGAAACTTGTTTCCTGGTCAATGGCAAACTCATTGCATACCTGATTGATGAAATCAGCTAATAATGGCACTTGCGAGATATCGTTCTTTAAGAGCAACTGCATAACTCCTTGGATATTAAATCGCCAATATGGACGGGGTGTTTAATCCTCAAAATTAAACAGGGCTGTGAAGCCTGTAATGGCAAATACCTGCTTTACGACAGGCAATGCTCCCTTAATGGTCACGTCACCACCCTGGGATATCGTTTTCTTGCGAAGGGAGAGGAACAGACGAAGACCCGAAGAAGATATAAACTCCATCTTCTCACAGTTGAGTACGATGTGTTTATCAGCGTTTTCTACAAGTTCTTCCATATCTAATGCAAACTGTGTAGAAGCAGCTGTGTCAAGACGACCTTCAAGGATGCCAATTACTGTGGTATCATTTTTTTCAATTGTAAGTTTCATAGTTTATAATGATTATTTGACTTGTTTAATGCTTTTCTTAATAGATTTACGACTGCAAATATATGAAATCTTTTTCTTTTCACCAAGAAAATATGCTTAAATTCGTAAAAAAAGAAGGAACTGATAGTATAAAAACCATCAGTTCCCTTATTTATGACTGAAAAAATCTATTTTTTTTAGTCAGCGAGCTTTGCCTTGATGAACTCGCGGTTAAGGCGAGCAATGTTAGCAATAGACTCGTTCTTTGGACATACAGCCTCACATGCACGTGTGTTAGTACAGTTACCGAAGCCGAGCTCATCCATCTTAGCAATCATAGCCTTAGCACGCTTTGCAGCCTCAGGACGACCCTGTGGGAGGAGTGCGAGCTGTGATACCTTAGAAGAGAGGAAGAGCATAGCAGAACCGTTCTTACAAGCTGCTACGCAAGCACCGCAACCGATACATGTAGCGCAATCCATTGCCTCGTCAGCATCCTGCTTAGGAATGAGGATAGCGTTAGCATCCTGAGCCTGACCTGTACGGATAGTGTTGTAACCACCAGCAGCGATGATCTTATCGAATGCTGAACGGTCAACCATACAGTCCTTGATAACTGGGAAACCAGCTGAACGCCAAGGCTCTACAACGATAGTATCGCCGTCCTTGAAGCGACGCATGTAGAGCTGACATGTTGTAGCGCCAGTCTCTGTCTTACCATGAGGAGTACCGTTGATATAGAGTGAACACATACCACAGATTCCCTCACGACAGTCATGATCGAATACGAAAGGCTCCTTACCCTCGCTGATCAACTGCTCATTGAGCATATCGAGCATCTCAAGGAATGAAGTATCATCAGGGATGTTCTTCATTTCACGCTCATCGAAATGACCCTTATCCTTAGGACCATTCTGCTTCCAATATTTTATTGTGAAAGAAATATTTGCCATTTTAGTTCTTGTAATTACGTGTTTGTACCTTGATTATCTCATACTCAAGAGGCTCCTTGTTAAGTACAGGGGTTGTATCATCATTGCCCTGATACTCCCAAGCGCCTACGTAGAAGAAGTGCTCATCATCGCGCTTTGCCTCACCTTCCTCTGTCTGGTGCTCCTCACGGAAGTGACCACCGCAAGACTCCTCACGATGGAGGGCGTCAGTAGCGATAAGCTCACCCATAAGGATGAAGTCACGGAGGTGAATAGCCTTGTCAAGCTCTACATTGAGACCTTCCTTAGCTCCTGGAACGAAGAGGTTAGTGTTGAACTCCTGACGAAGAGCCTTGATGAGCTTGATACCCTCTTCAAGACCTTCCTTGGTACGACCCATACCAACGTGCTCCCAAAGGATATGACCGAGCTCCTTGTGGATAGAATCCACAGAACGCTTACCCTTGATGTTGAGGAGACGTGTAAGCTCTGCATCAACAGCCTTCTCAGCCTCGTCGAACTCTGGCATATCAGTAGAGAGACGTGGCCAGATTGACTGATCAGCGAGGTAGTTCTGGATTGTATAAGGAAGTACGAAGTAACCGTCAGCAAGACCCTGCATAAGAGCAGAAGCACCAAGACGGTTAGCACCGTGGTCAGAGAAGTTACACTCACCGATAGCGAAGAGTCCAGGGATTGTTGTCTGAAGCTCGTAGTCAACCCAGATACCACCCATTGTGTAGTGGATAGCAGGGAAGATCATCATTGGCTTGTAGTAGTCGAAACCACCCTCAGAGCGAACGAACTCACCTGGGTTAACGTCTGTGATCTCCTCATACATATCAAAGAGGTTACCATAACGCTGACGGATCTCGTTGATACCGAGACGCTGGATAGACTCAGAGAAGTCGAGGAATACGGCAAGACCTGTGTTGTTTACACCGAAGCCCTTGTCACAACGCTCCTTAGCAGCACGAGAAGCCACGTCACGAGGTACGAGGTTACCGAATGCTGGGTAACGGCGCTCGAGGTAGTAGTCACGATCCTGCTCTGGAATATCCCAACCCTGCTTTGTTCCTGCCTGAAGAGCCTTAGCATCCTCAATGTTCTTAGGTACCCAGATACGACCGTCGTTACGCAGAGACTCTGACATCAGAGTAAGCTTTGACTGGTTGTCACCGTGTACAGGAATACATGTTGGGTGAATCTGAACGTATGAAGGGTTAGCCATCATAGCGCCCTTACGATAGCACTGGATAGCTGCTGTACAGTTACAGCCCATAGCGTTTGTAGAGAGGAAGTAAGCGTTACCGTAACCACCAGTAGCGATAACTACAGCGTTACCAGAGAAACGCTCGAGCTTACCTGTAACGAGGTTCTTAGCGATGATACCACGAGCACGACCGTCGATGATAACAACGTCTTCCATCTCATAACGGGTGTAGAGCTTTACCTTACCAGCGTTTACCTGACACATAAGTGAAGAGTAAGCACCGAGGAGAAGCTGCTGACCTGTCTGACCCTTAGCGTAGAATGTACGAGATACCTGAGCACCACCGAAAGAACGGTTAGCGAGCATGCCGCCGTACTCACGAGCGAAAGGAACACCCTGTGCAACACACTGGTCAATAATGTTATTTGAAACCTCTGCAAGACGATATACGTTAGCCTCACGAGCACGGTAGTCGCCACCCTTTACTGTATCGTAGAAAAGACGATATACAGAGTCACCATCATTCTGATAGCACTTAGCAGCATTGATACCACCCTGTGCAGCGATAGAGTGAGCACGACGTGGAGAGTCCTGAATGCAGAAGTTAAGTACGTTGAAGCCCATCTCACCGAGAGAAGAAGCAGCAGAAGCACCTGCAAGACCAGTACCTACTACGATAACGTCGAGCTTCAGTTTGTTCTTTGGGTTAACCAGACGCTGGTGTGCCTTAAACTCGGTCCACTTCTGTGCTACTGGTCCCTCTGGTATTCTTGAATTTAATACTTTAGTCATTTTGTTTTGATTTTTTCTAGTTGTTCCAGATATTCCAGAAATTCTAGATAATCTAGACATTCTAGAGGTTCTAGAGATTCTAGTTAACTAATTAGCAGCAGCTACCACCACACATCTCGCTGATAGCGAAATAGATAACTACGATGGCAAAGCCTGCGAACAGGAGTGTTGCGTAAGCAATGCTGATAACCTTCCAACGGCAGAACCATGTCTTACCATTCCAACCGAGAGTCTGCAAAGCACTCCAGAAACCGTGTGTGAGGTGGAACCAAAGAGCAACAAGCCAAATGAGGTAAATCACAACGTGAATTGGATCGCCGAAAGCGTTACGAATCCAATAAACACCATCTGTTGCGTACATGGTGTCACCACCGATAAGCTCCTGAAGCATCATCTTTGACCAGAAATCGTAAAGGTGGAGGCAAAGACCTACAACTACGATAAGTCCGAGAACGAGCATGTTCTGAGATGCCCACTCTACCTTTGCAGGCTTGTCGGTAACAGCATACTTGTTGTCACCACGTGCTTTACGGTTCTGTGCTGTCAAGACGAAAGCATAGAAGATGTGAGCCACAGCCAATGCAGCAAGACCTATTGTTGCTACTACAGCGTACCAGTTGGCACCGAGCAATTCACAGATCATGTTGTAACCCTCCTCAGAGAAGAGTGCCACTACATTCATTGACATGTGGAACGTTAAGAACAGGATGAGAGCCATGCCAGTTACTGACATAACAACCTTTCTTCCGATTGATGAATTAAATAACCACATAAATGATTGTTGTTTAAATAAAGTTATAAATAATGTTTTGAGTTTTTTCGAATGTAAGTATTCTATGAAAAGAATTAGGAATTAAAGCATTTTTTTCTAATATTATATGAATTAGACTGCAAAATTAATTAAAAATAGTGATAAAACAAACTTTTCTACTTGAAAATTCAAAATTTCTTCTTACTTTTGTAGAAAATTTTAAAAAAATGACAACTCTATATTACGATGTCATAGTCGTTGGAGGTGGCCACGCCGGTTGCGAAGCTGCTCATGCAGCAGCCAAAATGGGCGCTAAAACCTGCCTCATCACTATGGACATGAACAAGATTGCACAGATGTCGTGTAACCCTGCCGTTGGAGGTATTGCCAAGGGACAGATTGTCCGCGAAATTGATGCTCTCGGCGGTGGAATGGGAATTGTTACTGATGCTACATCCATTCAATTCCGTATGCTCAACCGCTCCAAGGGTCCTGCCATGTGGAGTCCCCGTGCACAATGCGACCGTGGGCAGTTCATCTGGAAATGGCGTGAAATGCTCGACTCTACAGAGAATCTCGATATCTGGCAGGATCAGGTGGAGGAAGTTCTGAGTGCCCCCCTCCAACTCCCCCGAGGGGGAGAGCTTTCGGATAGTATTGACGTTCAGGATGTTACAACAAACTCCTCTTCTCGGAGAGATAGGGTGAGAGTCATAGGTGTTAGAACTATCTGGGGCGTTGAGATTAAAGCCCCGACAGTAGTCATTACAGCTGGTACTTTCCTCAACGGACTCATGCACGTCGGCAGAAAAATGGTTCCTGGCGGACGTTGTGCCGAACTTCCTGTTCCTCATCTCACAGAATGTCTTAATGCTCTCGGCATTCGTTCTGCAAGGATGAAAACAGGAACTCCTGTGAGAATAGACAAGAGATCCGTGCATTTCGAGGATGCTGAACTTCAGCCGGGAGAGCATGACTATCATAGCTTCTCCTATATGAAGGAATATCTGCGTCTGAACAAGGACGAGTCAAAGATAGACCTTAATGACGCTTTCCTTCCTTGCTGGACATTCACGACAAACGAAGAAGTTCACGAGACTCTCAAAAGCGGACTTGCAGATTCTCCCCTTTTCAACGGACAGATTCAATCTACAGGTCCCCGCTATTGTCCTTCCATAGAGACAAAACTCGTGACATTCCCAGATAAGGACCATCATCCGTTATTCCTTGAGCCAGAAGGACTTAACACAAACGAGATGTATCTAAATGGTTTCTCAAGCTCTATGCCTATCGAGGTTCAACTTGAGGCCTTGAAGAAGATTCCAGCTCTTAGGGATGTAAAGGTTTATCGTCCGGGCTATGCCATAGAGTACGATTACTTTGATCCTACTCAGCTTGACCACTCTCTTATGAGTAAGAAAGTCAGCGGACTGTTCTTTGCAGGTCAGGTAAACGGAACAACAGGCTATGAAGAGGCAGCTGGTCAAGGTTTGATTGCTGGTGTTAATGCGGCTATCTTTGCAGGAAGCACCAACACCGAGCACCCATCACCTAGCACCTATCACCCTCTCATCCTTCATAGAGACGAGGCATATATTGGCGTTCTCATCGATGATTTGGTCACAAAAGGTGTTGATGAACCTTATCGTATGTTCACCTCACGTGCAGAATACCGCATTCTTCTTCGTCAGGATGATGCTGATGCACGACTTACAGAACGTGCCTACGCACTAGGCGTTGCCACAAACGAGAGAAACGCATGGTGGCAAGAGAAAAAGGAGCATATCGCTGAAATCATCGATTGCTGCAACAGAACCAACGTAAAGCCAAAGGAAGTAAACGCTGCTCTTGAAAGCATCGGTTCTACCCCACTCCATTACGGATGCAAGCTCCACGAACTCATCGCGCGTCCGGGAATCTCGATAGAATGGCTTGCTGAGACTCTTCCTCACCTGAAAGAGATTATCAACCGTCCGGCAAACCGCAAGCAGGAAATAGCCGAAACAGCCGAGATACAGATAAAATATCAAGGTTATATTGAGCGCGAGAAACAAGCGGCTGAGAAGATGCACCGACTTGAAAACATCCGTATTCAAGGGCATTTCAATTATAGTGAGCTTAAAGGTCTTTCAACAGAGGCTCGTCAGAAACTGGAAAACATCAATCCAGAGACCCTTGCACAGGCTTCACGTATTCCAGGCGTTTCACCAAGCGATATCAACGTACTGCTTGTCCTGATGGGCAGATAAACCTCTGTTCCATAGGAACGGACTTGAAACGGACTTGAAGCGAAGGAGAAGCGGACCTGTAAAGAACCTGCTGTAGAGCCACATAGAAAGATAATGTTTCACGTGAAACAACCAATATATAATTAGGAATATAATTTAATAAACATAGCATAGCAATGAACAACCCTACCCTATTAAAGAATCTGCGGGTAATTCCAGATTTTCCTATTCCTGGAATACAGTTTCAGGATATCAGTACATTATTTAACAACCCTGAGTGCCTTCATATCATGCGCGATGAAGTCGTGGATATTTACAAGGACAAAGGAATAACAAAGGTTGTAGGCTTGGAAAGCCGCGGATTCTTGCTCGGTCCTGTAGTAGCCTCAGAATTGAACGCAGGCTTTGTTATGGCACGTAAGCCGGGAAAACTGCCAGGAAACGTGATTTCATACGATTACACCAAGGAATACGGCACAGACACTATTTGCATGATTAGCGATTCTATCGGTGAAAATGACGTTGTTCTCATCCACGATGATCTCCTTGCAACAGGCGGAAGCATGCGTGCAGCATACGAATTGGTGAAAAAATTCAATCCAAAGAAGATTTACATCAGTTTCATCATAGAACTTACGATTGAAGGACTTCACGGTCGCGATATTTTCGCCGATACTGATGCTGAGATCTCAACGCTTATGGTCGTATAAGACTCTATCATAACCTCCCCTAAAGGGAGGCTTTTTTATTGTAGGACAGCATTAAAGTCTAAACACAAAAATCCCGAAAACACCGACGTTTCACATTATAGTGTTACGTTCGTAACATCGGTAAATTATTGATATTTAGAACTTTAAAGAATATCGTGTTTCACGTGAAACATTAGCCATGACAAAAGAAGAGAACATAGCCAGACTCGAAAAATTAAAGAGTATTGTTCTGTCAATGCCCGAGAAGCCGGGGTCGTACCAATACTACGATTCCGAAGGGACTATTATATACGTAGGAAAGGCAAAGAACCTAAAGCGCAGAGTTTCGTCCTATTTCCACAAGGAAGTCGATAGATTCAAGACAAAAGTACTGGTTAGTAAGATACACAACATAACCTATACCGTGGTAAATACAGAAGAAGATGCCCTTTTGCTCGAGAATTCTCTTATCAAGAAATACAATCCAAGGTATAATGTACTTCTCAAAGACGGAAAAACCTACCCAAGCATCGCTGTAACCAACGAATTATTCCCCCGTATCTTCAAGACAAGACAGATAAACCGTAAGTTTGGCACGTTTTATGGTCCTTACTCCCATATAGGCTCTATGTACACGATTCTAGAGCTAATAAAGAAGCTTTACCATCCCCGTACCTGCAGAATGCCAATAACACACGAAGGAATCGAGCAAAACAAATACAAGGCTTGTCTGGAATACCATATAAAGAATTGTGGAGCTCCTTGCATCAACAAGCAGTCCTACGACGAATATCAGGAGAATATCCGTATGGCAAGGGAGATTCTGAAAGGAAACACCCGAGAACTAAGCAAGATAATCTACGAGCAGATGATGCAGAAGGCCGAGGAAATGAAGTTCGAGGAAGCTGAGGTTTTAAAGCAGAAATACCTTCTTATCGACCAGTTCTGTGCCAAGAGCGAGGTTGTATCCCATACCATAACAGACGTGGATGTTTTCAGCATCGACGACGATGAAAACAAGCACAACGCTTTCATCAACTATCTGCACGTAACAAATGGTACGATAAACCAGAGTTTCACCTTTGAATACAAGCGTAAACTTGACGAGACAGACGAGGAATTGCTTCTTCAGGCTATACCCGAGATACGTGACAGATTCAACTCTACAGCAAAGGAGATAATAGTGCCTATGGAGATGGAATGGACTATTCCAAATGCAACGCTATTTGTGCCCCAAAGAGGCGACAAGAAGCACTTACTGGAGCTGTCGCAGATGAACTGCAAGCAATACCGTTTTGACCGCCTTAAACAGGCTGATAAGCTCAATCCAGAGCAGAAGTCTGTGCGCTTGATGAAGGAACTACAAGAGAAGCTCGGATTAGACAAGATGCCATACCAGATAGAAGCCTTTGATAACTCCAATATTTCGGGTACGGATGCCGTTGCGGGATGCGTTGTCTTCAAGGGTATGAAGCCTTCAAAGAAAGACTATCGCAAGTACAATATAAAGACCGTCACAGGTCCTGACGATTACGCCTCTATGCATGAGGTTGTTTTGAGAAGATACGGCAGAATAAAAGAAGAAAAAGAGCAGGATCCAGAGAACGATGACATACGTTTTCCAGACCTTATCGTATGTGATGGAGGCATTGGTCAGATGAATGTAGTTCGCGAGATTGTAGAGGACACTTTGCACCTAAATATCCCTATCGCTGGTCTTGCAAAGAATGATAAGCATAGAACCAATGAACTGCTTTTCGGATTCCCTCCTAAGACCATACAACTAAAGACCAATAGCGAGCTTTTTCACGTACTCACACAGCTTCAAGACGAGGTTCATAGGTATGCTATCACCTTCCATAGAGATAAGCGCTCTAAGCACGCTTTACACTCGGAACTTGACGACATCAAGGGAATAGGCAAGGCAACGAAGGAAGCTCTTCTAAAACACTTCAAGAGCGTCAAGAGAATCAAGGAAACAGACGAGGAAGCAATAGCCGAAATAATAGGCAAGGCAAAGGCAAGAATCGTCAAAGAAGGACTGAGTATATTCTAAGTAAAGAACGAAGAGTTAAGAGTGAAGAATTTAAGTTAGTTTTTATGGTAAAAAAAAGGCAAACGGTCTTAAACAACAATACAAACTTAAATTCTTCACTCTTCGTTCTTCACTATTCAAATTTTTTATTATCTTTGCAACATGAGAACTGTTATACAAAGAGTAAAGCACGCATCCGTTACAATTAACGGAGAGGTAAAAGGAAAGATAGGAAATGGTCTGTTGATTCTTCTTGGAGTACAGTCAGACGACACACAAGAGGACATCGACTGGCTCGTGGGTAAGATATCCAAGCTACGTATTTTCGACGACGAGAATGGCGTTATGAACCGTTCCGTGATGGATGTTGACGGCAACTGTCTTGTAGTGTCTCAATTCACCCTTATGGCAAGCTACAAGAAAGGCAATCGTCCTTCATGGATAAAGGCTGCTCCACACGACATCTCTATCCCCATCTATGAGGCGTTCTGCAAGGCTTTAGAGGCAGAGACGGGCAAACATATAGAGACGGGTGAGTTCGGGGCTGATATGAAGGTAGAATTGCTAAATGACGGTCCGGTAACAATCTGTATGGATACGAAGAATAAGGAGTAGAGTTTAGAGAGTAAAGAGTAAAGTAGATAGAGTAAAGAGTAAAGTTTTACCAATAAATAAAAACCAATATGGAAATAAACGAGAAATCCAAGTACGAGCAGGTATTGTCTCAGTATAACTGCGAACTTGATGATGCTGAAATCAAGGCAAAGGTAAGAGATATAATCGCCACAAAAGTGCCGGAGAACGACACTCTTGACGTGAAGAAATTCCTCTTCGGAAGCATAGAACTCACAACCCTGAAACCAACCGACAGCGATGTATCTGTCATGGCATTCACAGAGCGAGTAAATGCTTTCGATAACGAGTACCCTAACCTACCCCACGTTGCAACAATCTGTGTGTATCCTTGCTTTGCAGAGATAGTAAAGGACACTCTCGAAGTAGAAGGCGTAGAGATAGCCTGCGTTTCTGGCTCATTTCCGAGCTCTCAGGCGCGAATAGAGGTCAAGGTGGCAGAGACGGCCCTTGCAGTAAAAGACGGTGCCACAGAGATAGATATCGTGATGCCTGTGGGCAAGTTCCTTAGCGGAGATATTGAAGGCGTATGCGATGAGATTAGCGAGCTCAAGGCTATCTGCGGAGAGAATGTTCCTATGAAGGTAATTCTTGAAACAGGATGTCTTACAACTGCAAGCAACATCAAGAAGGCTTCTATTCTTGCTATGTACGCTGGTGCTGACTACATCAAGACAAGTACAGGTAAGGAAAAGATTAGCGCAACTCCAGAGGCTGCATACGTAATGTGTCAGGCTATTAAGGAATACTACGAAAAGACAGGTATTCAGATTGGTTTCAAGCCTGCTGGCGGATTAAATACCGTTATGGATGCAATTATCTACTACACAATCGTAAAGGAGGTTCTTGGTGAGAAATGGCTCACAAATAAATACCTCAGACTCGGTACTTCAAGACTTGCTAATCTCCTTCTTTCTGAGATAGAGGGAGAAGAGATAAATTTCTTCTGACCCCCCACCCCCCAAGGGGGAGTTATTTGAATAGTAATGCCGCTCAAAAGAATTCGTTTGAAAACTTTTGAGCGGCATTAGTATATAAAGTTCCCCCTTGGGGGTTAGGGGGTCCTACAACTTCCTCCCTATCACATAGTCCACATAGGCAGTAAATGAAGCCTTGAGATCATCATTCTTAACCTTGTTTTCTATGAAAGAAAGGCACTCTTCACGAAGAGTTTCCATTGTATCCTTAGCATATTCTATACCACCATTCTCCTTGGTGAAAGCAACAAGCTTAGCAATTTCTTCCTTACTAACCTCATGCTGCTTAACCTTGTATGAAATAGCAAGCATCTCCGGATTCTGAGTAGAAAGAACAGCATGAATAACAGGCAAAGTAAGCTTTCCTTCTGCCATATCGTTTCCTGTAGGCTTTCCTATTTCGTCAGAATCATAGTAGTCAAAGATATCATCACGAATCTGGAAGATAATACCAAGTTTCTGACCAAACTCACGAGCAGCAGTAATATCCACTTCAGAAGCTCCAGCACTCATAGCACCCATAGCACAACAAGCCTCAAAGAGAGCAGCTGTCTTCTGTTTGATAACCTCGTAATATGTCTCTTCGCAGATAGTCTCTCCCCCATTACTTGTAAGCTGAAGAATCTCTCCGTTTGCAAGCGTCTGACCAAGACGTGCAAGATATGAAACGATAGGCTGAGAACCTGTCAAAGACACGTTAAGAAGAGCTGTTGAAAGGATATAGTCACCAACCAATACAGCAACCTTATTATCGTAGAGAGCATTAACCGATTTCTGTCCGCGACGCTCTCCTGACTCGTCAACAACATCATCATGAACAAGAGATGCTGTATGCAGAAGTTCAAGTCCTACGGCTGCTCTTTGTGTGGATTCATTAACCTCGCCAAAGCATTTGGCAGTAAGGAGAATGAGCATAGGACGCATACGCTTTCCTGCACGTTTACGGATATGATCGAGAACTGTCTCGAGCATACCGTCAGTATGTGAAAGAGAGTCGTTGAAAAGACTAATGAACTCCTGAAGTTCAGTATCAATTGGTTTACGAATATGTGATAAATAATCCATTGGTTTCTGAAATTTGTTACAAAATTACATAAATAATTTGGTTTTCAAAGCAAGTTATAGGAGTTTTTAATTTTTTATTATTAATTTTGCAGAAATATATACTAGAAATGAAGTATCGCAAGCTCTACTTCATGGGTTTAAAGGTTGTAAGGTTAAGAGGTTAGAGGTTAGAAGGTCAGCATCGCTAATAGGCATTCCGACCTAAAAACTAAGAACCTAAAAAACATTCCGACCAGAAAACCTACAAACCCCAAAACCTTCAACATAAACAGATATGGACAAACTATTCCTATTAGACGCCTACGCAATTATTTACCGTAGCTATTACGCATTCATAAATGCTCCCCGTATCAACTCCAAGGGTATGAACACAAGCACCGTCATGGGCTTCTGCAATACGCTTAACGAGGTTCTTACGAAAGAGAAACCAACACATTTTGCCGTAGCCTTCGACCACGGAAAGACCTTCCGTCATGAGGCTTTTCCTGCCTATAAGGCACAGCGTCAAGAGACCCCGGAAGACATCAAAATGTCTATACCTATCATCAAGGATATTCTCAACGCTTTCCATATTCCAGTTATTCAGGTTGACGGCTTTGAGGCTGACGACATCATAGGAACAATAGCCCATAAGGCTGACCTTGAGGGAATGCAAACCTATATGGTTACGCCCGACAAGGACTATGCCCAACTCGTAACCGACAACGTGTTCATGTATCGTCCGCGTCATGGTGGTGGCTACGACATCATGGGACCAAAAGAGGTTTGCGAGAAATACGGAATAGATAATACCGCCCAAGTCATCGACCTCTTAGGACTCATGGGCGATTCATCAGATAACTTCCCTGGTTGTCCGGGAGTGGGAGAAAAGACAGCCGTGAAACTCATCAAGGAGTTTGGCAGCATCGAAGTCCTCCTCTCCTCCACCGATCAGATCAAGGGAAAGATGCGCGAAAAAGTTGAAGGTGCAAGAGAAGACATAAAGATGTCAAAGTTCCTTGCCACCATCCGACAAGATGTTCCCGTATCAATCTCATTCGATGAGATGAAAGTTTCCGAACCTAACGAAAACCGCCTTCGTGAAATTTTTACAGATTTGGAATTTAAATCACTTGCCGATCGCATTCTGAAAAAAACGGTCCAAAAACCAAAAGTTGTGAATATGCAACTGAATCTTTTTGAAGAATCCACGGCGAGCGGCCAAGGCTTTTTCGAAAACCCTTCTTTCGAAACTTTTAAAACATCTGGTGCAAAATATCATCTTATTGAAACAGAAGAAGATGCACGAAAACTTTCTGAACTCATTGTTACAAACAAAGAAGTGGCATTCGACACCGAAACCACCTCAATTAACGCTATCGACGCGGAATTAGTGGGTTTAAGTTTTGCTTTGAAGGAAAAAGAGGCCTATTACGTTGCTGTTCCGGCAAAACGTGAAGAAGCGTTAAGAATTGTAAACATTTTTAAGGATGTTTATGAAAGTGAAAATATTGTAAAAATTGGTCAAAATTGTAAGTACGATATTGAAGTACTGAAAAATTACGGAATTGAGGTCAAGGCTCCTCTT
>CAMJKP010000023.1 GCA_946406435.1 uncultured Prevotellaceae bacterium
GCTCTTTCAACCACATGATAGTCAACAATATACAACTGAATAAATTCGTCGAACTGACGTTATCTACAAAGGCCAGACTTCCATCACAGAAGTCTCCATTCTGTGTGACAGAATAAAATACTCCCTTAATGGTATCATTATCTGATTTTCGTAAGATTAATCCCAAATACTCGTTTTATTCGGTAGTGTCATTTATCTAAACCTCATGCTCCCACGTTCCTATATAGTCTTGTGGCTTTGGCGTATAGTTTTGAATAACAGCCTTTTGGCAAGATGCTAATACTATGTATATAAGAAATATAACAAGGTATTTATTCATGATTTACCCGATTTTCACGTTAATTAATAGCATAAAAAAGGGAAATATGTTATTTTTTGTCCATTTTTTCAAAGAAAAATATTATCTTTGCCTCTGCATTTTTAAAGCAGTTCTCGAAGAGAAAGGAAAAATCCTGCAAATGGTTTTCTAAGCGACATGGAGCAAAAGATGGAACTGATAGTAAATGGAATTTGAACCAATTTTCGGGAACGTTTTCGTTAAGCCAGATGACCAAAACAATGCTTGCATCGGCTTTGGCATGGCGAGAAAAGGTAGGATGAAATCCAACGTTTTAGTTAAGCCAAAAGAGCATTAACAAGCTTGCTTAGTCATTGCCTTGGCGAGAAAAGGTAGGATAAGATCCTACCATTCTGCTAAACCATATACATCGATATAATCCCAAAACAACAAAGAAATGACTTACAAGAAATCTGTTCTATTAACCGGTTGTGCTCTCTTTGCATTGGCAATTCAGGCACAGGTAACTATCGACATCGATACCCAGCAGCGAGGACCGAAGGTTAGTCCGATGCTCTATGGAATCTTCTATGAAGATATCAACCACGCAGCCGACGGCGGCATCTATGCCGAGTTGATACGCAACCGCTCGTTTGAAGACGGACCACGCTATGGCGCCCCTGCCGATATGCAGGGATGGACGACCGATGCTACCGCTCCTTCTCTGTTGTCGGCAAAACTCATACAACCCTCTAAAAAGGCACCGTTGCTCAACAGCGTGCAGCATAATGCCTTGGAACTGACAGTCAAGGCCTCAAAGGAATCTCCCGTACGATTGGTGAATGAGGGGTTCTGGGGGATTAATGCCGTGCAAGGGCGCAGCTATCATCTCACATTCTGGGCAAAAGCCTTGAAATATCAGGGTAACGTGAAGGCTATGCTCTACTCACATGACGGCTCACAGATATATGCCGAGACTATGGTAAGCAGTCTTTCTTCCTCTAATTCAAAGGGCTGGAAGAAGTATGAGGCTACGCTCACAGCTGATGGCAATGATCCTAAGGCACGGTTTGCGCTGGTCTTCGATGGCGTGGGACAGGTACAGCTTGACATGGTAAGCCTTTTCCCTCCAACCTTCAAGAATCGCGAAAACGGCATGCGTCCCGATCTTGCAAATATGCTGTGGCAGATGCATCCTAAGTTCATGCGCTTCCCCGGCGGATGCTTTGTAGAGGGACAGGAGAGTCCTGATAACGCCTTCCGATGGGAGCGCACCATAGGACCGATAGAAGAACGTGAAGGGCATTGGAACGTGAACTGGGGATACCGCACAACCGACGGACTCGGTTATCACGAATATCTGCAACTGGCAGAGGACCTGAACGCCAAGCCGCTCTATGTAGTAAACGTAGGACTATGGCACGGCGGTATGACTCCATACGACAACATACAGCCGTGGATTGACGAGTGTATGAATGCCTTGGAGTATGCCAATGGTCCCGTCACTTCGAAATATGGTGCCTTACGCGCCAAGAACGGGCACCCGGAACCTTTCGGGATAGAATATATAGAGGTGGGAAACGAGAATAACCAGCCTGATCCTAACCAGCAGAGTGACCACTACTATGAGCGTTATGAGCAGTTCTATAAAGCCATACGTGAAAAGTACCCTGAGATGAAAATCATAGGAAACGTGGTCGCATGGGGCGATGACAACCCGAAGTGGAACAGCAAGCTGCCTGTGGATCTGCTTGACGAGCATTACTATCGCTCACCTGACTGGTTCGCTGCCGCTTTCCATAAATACGACAGCTATGACCGTCAAGGACCGAAGGTATATGTGGGCGAATATGCTGTGACTAATGGCTACGGCAATCTGGGCAATATGAATGCAGCCCTTGGCGAGGCTGTATACATGATGGGAATGGAGAATAACTCCGACGTAGTAGAACTGGCTTCCTATGCGCCAATCTTCGTCAATGAG
The DNA here is from genome assembly GCA_946406435.1 of uncultured Prevotellaceae bacterium. Lineage (GTDB taxonomy): Bacteria > Bacteroidota > Bacteroidia > Bacteroidales > Bacteroidaceae > Prevotella. The sequence continues at coordinate 2,262 of CAMJKP010000023.1, forward strand.
AACGATGCCCGCTGGCGTCCTGATATGATACGTTTCAATAGCAGTCGCGTAATGGGCACCCCAAGCTACTACGTTCAGCAGCTCATGCCTCAGCATCTGGGCACCCAGGTAGTAAAGGTGGCACAGAACAATCCCTACAAGGATGTGGCACGAAAACCTCTTACTCCCAAGCAGAGCCGTGTAGGATTCGGCACATGGAGCACACATGCTTCTTTCGAAACCGTCAAGGAATACGATTATGTCAAGGGCGACTGGAACAAAGAAGGTAATATCGTTCGACAGACAGGGATGAAGGATGCCACCCTATGTATAGAGAAGGACATTATCGACAGCGACCACTACACATGTAAGTTCCGCGCACGCAAAGACGAGGGAGCAGAAGGATTCATCATCATCTTCAACTATGTGGACGACAAGAACTACTGTTGGGTGAACTTCGGAGGATGGACAAACTCACAGCATGCCATAGAGCAAATCAGCAATGGCGGAAAGCTGCTGACCGCAAGTAAGCGAGGACATATCGAGTCTGGACGCTGGTATGATGTAACCCTTCAGGTGGCAGGAGATAGTGTCAAGGCATGGCTCGACAACGAACTTGTCTTCGACACGGTCCTGAAGCATGATGAAACGAAAGGAATCTTCTCGTCTGCCACTATCGACGATGCCACAGGTGAACTTATCGTAAAGGTAGCAAATACCAGCGATGTCGCAACCACCGCCAACGTCAACCTCAAGAATTTCACACCGGCATCAGCCCGAGTAGTACGCTTGGCAGCCAACGATGGTATGGAAGAGAACACGCTCGATGCCCCTACCACCATTCATCCTGTGGAGCAGTTACTCTCCCCAGAGAACAACAAAGTTCAGCTTGACGTACCTCCATACTCGCTCAACATCATTCGGCTTACAGCTCCAGCCAAGCCTTAGACATCCTTTAGAATTACCTTTTGCGGACACGAAAACAACGTAATAAACCATAAGTCTGCGGAATCCCCAGACATAATGGCCACCGAACGATGCATAATCGGCAAAAAAAAAACGTTTTTTACTTCCTATTCGAAAAAACATCGTGTTTTCTTCCCCTCCTTGAGTGTAATACATGGAGAATCCATCCGCATCAGGAAATTCTAGCTTCATAGCTAAGCTTATTTGTTCTACGACTCCTGCTCCCCAACGTTCTTCGTCAAGCACATCACCATCACACGTAAGGACGACGGCACATATCGTCTCAACTTCAAGCCTCTGAAGATGGATGCAGAACTCAGGACTTGCCACTTCACTTGCAGCCCCCCATTTCGCCATGTTCCCTATGGCAACGGTTCCTGGTGCCATCTTCTCCGTATGGCATAACTTCTCAGGAAGCATAGCAGCGCAAATATTCCGAAAGTTCAGTAAGGAGAGCAGATAGGGGTGTGTATGTTTTTAGTTAAACTTTAACTTTTAACCTTGTAATATTCAAACGCAGAGATGCAAAGACACAGAGTTCTTTTTATTAGAACACGGAAAGTACGAAAAATATAAATGCGCACCTTTGGTGCTTGAACTGACAATAATTACCAATCTTACCAATCTTCAACCAATAATAAATATTTATGGAAAAAGATTGCGCAGATTGGTAATTATTGTCAGTTAAAAGGCAGCTTGCTGCCAAACAATTATAATTTATCGCCTTCACGTTAGCCCTTAAGCCCTTAATCTCTCCATTAATACAATTGTGAAATTGTTAAATGAAATTAAAAATACGGGAAAAGTGACGAAGTTTCAGGAAATATTTGTAATTTTGCACACGAATGAATAGAGGGGGAGGTTTATACGACCACCTATAATTTATATTCTTACGCTGGGGAAACAATTTAAAACCAATTCAATTATATGAAGACAAAGAAACTGGTATTCCTATTCTGCATACTATTTAGTATGTTGGCAACTAATGCGCTTGCTTATGACTTTGCTGTAAAGAATTCTGATGGCGTGATGATCTATTACAACTACAACAGTAATAAAACTGCTGTCTATGTAACCTACAAATCGGGCTATGTTAATGAAACGGATAATGGCTATAGTGGTTCTGTAGCTATACCGAAAGAAATCACCTATAATAATAAGACTCTAAAAGTGACAGGCATTGGAGAGCATGCTTTTCAGGTATGCCAAGGTCTGACCTCTATAAAAATCCCAAACAGCGTGACATGTATTGATGAATCTGCTTTCGAGGATTGCATTAAACTGACTTCCATCACAATCCCAAACAGCGTTAAAAGCATTGGAGACAGGGCTTTCATTGGTTGCACAAGTCTGAAATCCGTTACCATCCCTAATAGCGTGACGACCATTGGAGTATATGCTTTCCAAAGTTGCGGTAGCCTAAAATCCGTCACCATACCAAATAGCGTGAAGACCATTGGGGAATATGCATTCTCTTTGTGTAAGAACCTGACTTCTGTAGCAATCCCTAATAGCGTGAAGAGCATTGAATATGCTACTTTCTGGGGATGTAGCAAGCTTACCTCCGTTACGATTCCAAACAGCGTGAAGGGCATAGGCGTTTTTGCATTCTCTGAATGTGGAAGTCTGAAATCCGTCAATATCCCTAATAGCGTGACGACAATCGGAGAAGGTGCTTTTGATGATTGTGGCAGTCTGGCTTCCGTAACAATCCCTAACAGCGTGACAACAATTGGTGATGGAGCTTTTGATGATTGTCGCAGTCTGACTTCCATCACTATCCCAGGCAGCGTGAAGAACATTGGTATGTATGCTTTCGAGGGTTGTACGAATCTGAAGAAAATCGTTTCAAAGATTGCAAAGCCATTTGCTATAGAAACAAACACATTCTTAGACGAAACATATTCCAAGGCTACGTTATACGTGCCAAAGGGTATTGCTGCCAAATACAAGGCTACTGATAGCTGGAAGGTATTTAAGAATATCTTGGAAGAAGGTAGCGGCACCACGACAGGCATTGACGATATTGAGACAATAGCAGAAAATAAAGTTGGAAAGTACATAGAAAACGGCAAGATCATGATTGTAAAGAATGGTAAGAAATACAATCTGAATGGTCAGGCAGAATAATAACATACTCCTCGTTTGCTTCGGCAGACGGGGAGCTTTTCTTTCCCCATAGTGGGTGTGTATGTTTTTAGTTAAACTTTAACCTTTAACCTTTTCTTTCCCCACTATACCTCCGATACAGGGAACGGATTTGCAACGGTTTTAAAGCGAAGGCAGAGCGGACTTGAAGCGGACTTAGGGCATAGTTGGACTTATGTTTAATAAATGGTATCATAATTTTAGAGACTTTGCACTGTTAACTTGCTGAAATGTAGGTGGTTATATGCTTATGTAGAGTAAAAAGTTAAAGTTTAACCTTTTTGTATGACACCTACACAATCATTGGGGTGGCTCCTCAGTTCAAACTATATATATAATATAATTTATTATATTATATATATAGTTTGGCTTATAAATACGTTGGCGCGCTGATAGGGTGTGTATGTTTTTTGTTAAATAATACCTTTAACCTTTTTGCATGGGTTAGGGGGAGAGTCTCAGGGGAATTTCGCAAAATAAGTTAAATGTTTTGCGGATTGTGGAATAATTGGGAAATAATCACTACTTTTGTCTTTACATAATCCTAAAACTTAAATCGATGACGCGAGAAGAATATTTTGACGTAATAGGTGTTATGCAACAATGCTGTTCGATGCTGCATATATCCGAAACGAGGAAACGTCTTGACCTGGCCGACTGGGTTGAGCAGATGTATTATCTCTGTATATTGGCAGAGGAGGCGAATAAGATAATTGATGTTGACAGACAGTCAATGCAGATGTCTATTGAGCATTGGTATGCGTTGAGCCGTCTAAATAGTGATTTGAATGAGGTGACGTATGATTTGTTTTGTGTCATACCAGAGATGGCTGAGGGTATGCTTCCCGGGGATATTATTGAAGAATACGATGAAGATGAGTGGTATGAGTCAAAGGAAAACGACTATAATCGCACAATGAACGACTTTAAAGAAGTGAAATTCATTGGCGACGATGAAAAGGCAATCATAGAGGAAGCTGGTGCTACTGTCAAGAACATTCTTACGGAATATCGCGAAACGCTGGCAAAGTTTTCTGCCATAGCCGAGCGTGCCGACGAGGTTCTTGCGAAATTCTGTAATGGCATAAGGAATGTTGATAGTGAGATTGCTGAATATCTTACAGATCGGTACTACTTCTTTCTGGAAAGAAAAGAAGCTGATGTAGAGGAAAGGCTTGTTACACGGCTTTACGAGAAATATGTTGACCGTCTTGATGAACAGTTGGAACCACGCCATTGGGCGGCGATGCTGAAGGATTATCTGACTACGAATGACGGTGATGCGAAGAAGAAGGTAGTCAAAGAGAGTTTTAGTTACAGTCATGCTCTGGATATCTCAGATTACATGATTAACCATTATCTCTGCAAGGAATGTAGGAGCGCGCAGGAGATAAACGAGTTCTTCAATTATTTCCTTGAAGTTGCCATTCTCCAGTCAAAGACGAGAAGCGACATTAAGATTATCAGGCGACCGACGACGGAAGGAAAGGTTGAGCCTTTGCCTTCTGAGGTTGTTGATAAAATCCGTGATAATGCCGCGCTGAACAGATTGTTTAGGGAAGCTCTCGGTAGGGTAGCGGAGAATGTTGGAGCAGGGAAGACCTGGAAATGGAGTCATGTGCAGAAGGTGCTTGAGGATGACAAGTTTATCACGAAAGTAACCCAGACTCAGTTTGGACGATTGATAAATGGCATTCTCCCTGATATTAAGGAAGAGCATGTAAGGCAGAGTGTGAAGAACAATCCAATCTCTTTTACTGCCAAAGACAGGGGATGCCATTATAGGGAAATCTCAGAAACCAATACCTTGCGCTCGGTGTTTATCGGCATCGGTGATGAGTTCGAGGAACTGAGAAATGCCATGAAATGATAGTGGTTGTTACCTGAGACTTACCACACATTCCTCTTTACTTACCAAATCGTTACCTTTTCTTACCTCTGTTTCCAAAAGCTTTAGTAAGCGGATTTTTTTGTATAATTTCGCACTCAGAAACCAAAAGTTGGTTTTCTGGGTGCTTTTCGTTTTGGGCCCATACGAGAGCGCCTAAATTATTAACAACTAAAATTTTAAATTATGATTAATAACAACATTGCAAATTTTAATGGTAATGAAAAGGAAGGTAGAAACCTCAACGTTCCAGTTTCAGAAAAAGCACAGAAGGAGAATCTGATTGCCTTTGACCTATGTGTGAAGGAGGCAGGTCTTAACCCTAATGAAATGGATGTATGGGGTGAGCACAACTGGCATAACAACCTTATGGCGGTGCTCTCCATCGGTTTACCGAAAATCATGTCAAGGGAACAGGCATTCGCTGTCGTTGAAGAGAAATTACCTAATTATGCGCAGTATGACGACTGCAAGGCACTTGTCAATTATTTCTATGACAATTACAACTCCACGAAGTTCTTGTCGCCTGCCATGCGTGAAATCAACGCGAAGGCGCAGTCGCTTGCACGCGATGAAAAGAAGAGCGATGACGACGATGAAATGGCGGTTCTTATGGACGGATGGGATGCGCCTGTACTGCCAGAGAAGATACCGAGACTTATGGATTTGCTTGTAAGCAACTATGACAAGCGATTCCGTGAGATGCTGCTCCTCTCCGCATTGCCTGTGCTTTCGGCTCACGCAAGCCATTTCCGTGCGAAGTATCTGAATGGCTGTATCATCGGACCACAGACATACGTAAGCGTGATTGGCGGGTCGGGTTCGGGAAAAGGCAACTGCACGGCATTGTATAAGGATATGATAGAGAACACGCTTGCTGCTCATGATGCGGAGGAATGGGAGAAGGTTCGCAGAAATCAGGAGGAGCGCGACCAGAAAGCCAATGCAAAGGAGCGTCCCCAGAAGTATCACCCTAAATTGAGACTCTTCGAGACTACCTCCAAGTCGTCAATCCTTGAGTTGCAGACGAATCTCGGAAAGAACGGAATGTTGCTTGGGCAGTTCTCTGAGGTGGATGGTCTGAGTAGTGCCACACGTGCAGCGTATAGCGATATTTCGGTGCTGCTGCGTAAGGGCTGGGATATGGATATGCACAGACAATACTATATGAGTGAATCAACTTGCAACACTCAGGTGCAGATGTCAATCTCGTTGCTGATGGCAGGTACGGTGAGGGCTATGCTTGAGCGAATGTTTACGGAAAACAACCGAGAGGGTGGTTTGATGCAAAGATGCATCCCGGTATTAGTGCCAACTGAGAAACGCACATTCCGTCCGCCAAAACAGAACTACCTTAATGCGGAGGAGGTGGCAGAGCGTGACGCGATGCTGATGTCTCTTTATCAAAAGGATATTGAGCTTGGCGACGATGTGAAGGTACTTGAACTACCGAGGATGACAAAAGCCATAGAACAATGGTTTGATGAACTTGAAGGTCGTTACTGTGACGGTACGCTGAACGATGCAGGAGCCGATTTGTCGCATAGATGTGGCGAGTTCATGATGAGGGCAGCCATTCCGCTTGTAGCTCTTGTGGGCAAGGAAACGCAGGAGATAGTGGATTTCTGCGTGTGGGTAGGCAAGTATGCGCACTATACCATGTGTCGCCTGTATGGAAAGAGCATACAGACGAATCTTGAAGATGCCGAGAAACTGCTCAATGACTGTCAGGATAAGAGGAAGACGAGCGAAGCGCTTCTGAATCTTCTTAATGACACCTTTACTCTAAAGCAGATTAAGGACTTGAGGAAGAGGAATGGCTTGTATGCCAATGTGCGTCCGCTTCTGACGTTCTATATAAAGAAAGGAAAGATAATGCGATTGGGTAGGGGAATATATCGCAAGCTACATGTGTAAGGCTTGTTATGAAAAAGAAAATGCGAAGCTGCCAGATTTTCCGACAGCTTCGCTTTTATGGAATGTTAAAGTTAAAATTTAACTAAATATACACACACCCTATGGTTAGAACTTATATCCTAATGTGATGAGGAACTGATTACGAGTGTTGTTTACTTCAACCGAAGGTGCTATGTTTGAGTCATCGTTTGACATCTTCTTAATAGTTTCGAATGGGTAGAAATCACCCTTCTGAGTGCTGTGCATGTAAGCTACGTCTATGTTGAAGTTGTCAATGTTGAATCCTACACCGAGAGTGAAGCGGTTGGTTTCTTTCCAGTTGGTGTAATCGGTTGTTGAACTGTTATAATAGCCATCGGAGTCATAAGTCTTAAAATTGCTATTACCAGGTAAGCCTGTACGACTGGCTTTGCTATCATACATAGGCGATACGTAGTTATATCCTGCACGGATAGCGAGTTCTGGAATAGGTCTGTACTCTGCACCGAGCTTGAGGGTTGATACGCCCTTAAGAGTGCCCTCTGTATGACGGTTCATTGTTTCGTCAGACTCAGACTCAGTTTTGCTATAATCGTAGTAGTCGTAGTAAATTCTGCTGGTGATGTTACGGTTGTCGAGAGTAGAGTAGTCGCTGTACTCGTATGTAGCACCGAGAGCAATGTTCGTACCGATGGTATGTCCTATGCTTGCACCGAACTTCCATGGGGTGAATAATTTGTAGTCATACTCTTGACTGCAGTTTGCAACATCTTTGTTGTACAGAAAGTTAATTCTACCGATAGGTATTTCCTCATTATGATCATTCGTGGTATATGCCTCGTTGTAGAGTTCTGTGTAATTGGATGATGTGAGTTCATACCATGTAGGTGTAGATATATACAGACCGATGCGGAGTGGATTTGCATCTATTGGACGGAATATAATACCACCCTTGATATCATAGCCAGTGCCTTTAATCTTACGCTCGTCAACAACTGATACTATACCTGCAGGGCGAGCGATGTTCTGATTGTCGTATTCTACGAGATCCTCGCTGTATGTCTGACTATGTGAGTAGTTTACGTTGTGGATGCCGAATGTGAATCCCCAGTATATTCTATCGTTATGATTTCCGCTTAAGTTGAAGTTGTAGTTGCCTATATATCCCTTCGTATTTTGTGAGAAATAGAAGTGTTCAGCATCATTGTAAAAGACATCATCTTGGTTGCCGTCTTCTCTTGACAATGAGTTGAAGTACAGGAGGTCGTTCTGCGAACTGGTACTCTCATTGAAGTTGCGCGCATAACCGTCTGTCTTATGGAACAATGGCTTGTTTTGTGATGCTGCATTTAGCTTACTTTCCGCAGAGAGTATCTGATTGAAATTACGACTCTTGTGATAATTTATGGCGAAATTGAGGAAGTTGCCATTTGAGGTCTCGTGTGAATAGACATATCCAAACTGATCGAAACTCACTGGCATCTTATTGTTCTTCATGTTGAGAACGTCGGATGCATTCTTGCTATCGCCTGATACTCCTGTTGCACCAAGGGTCATATTGATAGAACTGTTGCGGAAGAGTCCTATTGCGGCTGGATTGCTTGAAATGGTTGAGATATCAGCACCAAGTGCTTCCATTGCACCGCCCATACCTATGTAGCGTGCAGTACCATTAAGGTCCTGTGTAGCTATGTTTGCGCTTTCGTATGTCTCCTGTCCCATAGCTGGTATGGTAAGAGATGTCAAAGCTATTGTATATAGAATGTAATGTTTCATTGTAGTAATTTTTTAGAAAGATTTTAATGTATAGGGGAGTGGTGAGGTTTTATCTGCGACCTCTGAAACCGCCTCCACCGCTACTACTGCCTGAGCTTCTGCTGCTAGAGCTGTATCCACTGCTGCTACTTCCACGTGAGCTACTGCTACTGCTGCTGCTACTACGTGAACTGTAGTTGCTGCTACTGCTATTGTTGCTGTAACTGCTACTATTACTGCTGCGTGAACTGTATCCGCTATTATTGCTACTATATGTATTTCTGTTGCCACCTCTGCTGCCAGAGAAGCCAGAGTTGTATCTTGGTGAAGCCTTGCGGTCTTGTGTCTTGATATTGGATGTGACCTCACGATAACCACGTGGACTTGAAGAGCCTTTGCTTACTCGAACGGTACGTTGGTGTCCAGAGTTACGACCACCTCTATCTATTATCACAGGTGTGTAGTGATAGTGATGATGTGGGTAATAGCTTGTCCAACCATAGTAGCCACCGTAATATCCGCCGTAGTATCTGCCATAATATCCGTAGTAGCCGTAGTACCATGGGTCATTCCAGTACCAAGGAGAATATACCCAAGAGGAATTCCAGTACCATGGGTCGTTCCAGAAGAAAGGATCGTATGCCCAATGTGAGTACCAAGGATCGTTGTAGAGCAACCACATGCGGCGTGAGCCGTAGAAATCATCGAAACGGTTCATACGACGTGAATAGTAGTAGTCATCATCGTCGTCGTATCTGTCGGTTGATTTCTTACTGATAGAGCCTGACAGAGTGTCGATGGATGCTATGAGACTGTCGGGATATTGTCCGTCACCAGGAGTGAAGTCTATGATGTCGCTTGCCGTTGAGTCGGATACGATGGCGTAGCTTGATGCGAACTTGCCACGGCGGTTGTATTCGTCGGCGCTGACGTCACGACCTACGTGATAGACCAATTTGCCGTCTTCAGTCTCGGAAAGATGTTGCCTGTTCTTACGCAGCCATTCTTTCTTTGCCTCAAGAACTCTTGCTTCTTCCTCAGCACGCCTTTTTTCCTCTGCGGCCTTGGCCTCTGCTTTTTCCTTTTCCTTGACAGCCTTTGACTTCGGGGTGAAGTAGATATCATCCTGAGCAAAGATAGAGCAGGAAGCAAATGTTGCTATTGCGAGAAGAGATAATATTCTTTTCATTGTCGTATCCTCCTAATTAAAGGTGAATTTTCTTATATCTGTTGGTTTATGGTGCAAATTTACTTTAACTTTTGATGCAAAAGTACGGAAAATCCCTAACATATGGGGAGATTTTCCCTAATTTTATTAATTTTGCAGAGAAAATTAACTTTATTATGAAATATTTGGTATCGCATTTCACAATTCAATGTGCTGACTGCGATTTTATGCAGCCTGCACGTGAGATAACCGCTGCCCTTGCCGGCGAATGTGGTTATGAGACTTTCCTCGACACAGACAACGGTGTTGACGGTTATGTTCAGGTGGATTTCTATCATGAACCCGCGGTAAGGGAGGCTTTGATGGACTTTCCTATGTATGGCGTGAATGTGACCTTCGAGACCGAGGAAGTGGAGGATAAGGACTGGAATGAGACTTGGGAACAGGAAGAAGGCTTCGCACCTATTAATATAGGCGACAGGCTCGTGATATATGATGTTCTGCATCCATCGCCAACACCTAACACCCAACACCCATCACCCATAACCATCGGCATCCAGGCGCGTAATGCTTTCGGAACAGGCACGCACGAGACTACCCAGATGATAGTGGGAACATTGCTCGATATTGACCTAAACGGTAAGAGAGTGCTTGATTGCGGTTGTGGTACGGGAATCCTTGCCATTACTGCGTTGAAATGCGGCGCTGCGGATGCCGTGGCGTATGACATAGATGAATGGAGTGCGGATAATACGCGCCATAATGCCGAAATCAACGGTGTGGCAGACAAGATTGAGGTGTTTGAGGGAAATGCTAATGTACTGTCGCATATAAGTGGCGTGTTCGACTTTGTACTTGCAAATATCAACCGTAACATCCTTCTGGCTGATATGCCTGCCTTCAAGGAGGTTATGGCGCATGGTGGCACACTCATTCTCAGCGGTTTCTACGAGGAGGATGTCCCTCTGCTCGTGGAAAAAGCCGAAAGCCTTGGGCTGAAGCTCGAAGAGAAGAGAGAGAACGGGGAGTGGAGGATGCTTGTGTTTAGATAAAACAACAGCCCCTAACCCCAGCCCTTTCCCCGCTCGGGGGAAGGGAGTAGTTACATTTTTACGCAGTTATTTTCTGTGTGGGAGGTAATTAGGGATTGTTACTATTTTGCTCCCTTCCCCCGAGCGGGGGAAGGGTTGGGATTAGGGGCGCCACATATCCCCGCATAAAAGCATCTTTCGCATTGCTCTGTATTTTGTGTAGCGGCGAAAGGACGAGAATAATCGTATATTTCTTTTAGGACGCGGATGAAACCGTCGTTATATTCGTCAGCAAGGTTCTTGATATCGGTGATTCTGTCCTTGTCAATCTTTAGGACAGGGTCGTAGTTTTCCACATTGGAACGGTGAGGGTAGAGAAGGGCGGGAACGACAGGGTATGTGCCGTTCTGTGGCTCGCCTTGCATTGGAAAGGCAAGGATGCGTGAGTAGAGAAGAGTCTGGAGATAATAGTCGGTGTGTGCGCTTGAATTTGCCCCCTCTGGGGTGAAGATATCGCTTACGGACTTCACGTTACCAGGCGTGCGCGAGCCTGTCTTATAGTCAACGACACGCATCTGTAGGTGTCCGTCTTCGTTCTTCACAATGTCAAGACGATCGATGATTCCTTTGATTTTCAGCGTGCGAGGACCAAGATCGGTGTCGAAGGTGATATAGTCTTCGATATACTTTTCTACATCAACAATAGTTATCGGACAATTCTTCTTGTCGTATTCAAGAAGCTGTCGCAGCATTTTCCTTATTATCTCACGATGAATGAGCTGGGTGCCGTCGAGTGTCGGCATTGGGCGTTTCTTTGCCTCTTCGCCCTTCATAGCAAACAGTTCTTCCTTGAAGCCTTCTTCTATTGCACGCTCGATTACCGATGGATCCTTGAGCATACCATCTATTATTGATGCGGTGACGCTTCTGCCTCGGAACGGACGGTAAAGGAGTTCGGCAGCTTTATGGAATACGAGACCGAAGGTTCGGTTGTCCATTTCCTCCTCATCGCTTTCTGTATTGTCCTTGATACCACATACTTGCTTGTAGAAATACTGTAACTGGCAGCGTAGGTATGTGTTGACGGCTGTCGGTGAAATGGAGTTTTCCTGTTCCATCTTCTCGATGACTTCTTTGTTTTTCTGCACATCGCATCGCTCTGTCTTCCCCACAAGCAGGGATGATGTCATCTCGGCAATGTTTATCTTGAGGTCGGATTCTGCTATGAGCTGCATCATGAAGCGCGACATCTCGTTGGTCTTGGTGTCGTTTGTGGAGCTGTTGTAGGTGATAGACACGTCGGTAGCCCTCTGCATCATACGGTGGAAGTAATACGCATAGATGGCTATTTTGTTCTCTATTGTTGTAAGACCGTATGCGCGGCGTATTACATGAGGTATGAATGAAGAGTCGTTGACGCTCTTCGGGATATTTCCCTCGTTGGCAGATAGGATGAGCATGTGGTCGAAATCGAGGTTACGTGTCTCGAGTACGCCCATTACCTGAATACCGATGATAGGCTCGCCGTGGAATGGCACGGATGTGGAGCGTATTATCTGGTTTAGGATACCTTGTAGGGAAGAATCGCTTACGATGAGTTCGTTGGAAACGATAAGTGTGCTGACGCGATTCATTATTTGGTACATACGGTATAGCGATTCCTGCATTAGAGGGTCGGGTTCTGCGCAGTTGGTCGCTATGCGATGTATTGCTTTTGAGATGCACGTGATTATGTCGAGACAACGCAGACGCTGTGCCTCAAGTGGTGTTGCTGCCTCGTCGTGGTAGCTTATAGGTGTAAAGATGTTCGCAAGGTGCTCGTCAAGTGACAGTTCCTCAATAGTAGGGTAGAACACCTTCTTCTTCTCGTCGTTGAGCCTGATAGCCAGTTCCTCCGCATTCTCCGAGATGTATTTCATATACGGATGATGCAGTATGGTGTTTACTTGATGAAGTCGCAAAGCACCCTTGATGCGTGAAGAACCACGTTGTTTTAAGATGAATATCTGCTTTACGAGAGTTGCTATGAGAGTCTGCTGAAGAGGGTAGCCCGATGTGATGTTGATGTCCTTAACGCTGTTAGGAAGGGCATGGAGAACGGTAGGGAGTAGTTTCTCGTCGCAAAGTACGATAGCCGTGCGCTTGCCTGCCTTTATGCGCTCTTCCGTTAGCCATTGGCTTACATATCGTGCCTGAACATCTTCCGTGGAAGCTGAGATATAGGTGATGCAAGGCTTGTTTGTGAAGTTATTGAATGCTTCCGGCATCGTTATCTCGTTAGGGAAGGCTGAGAGGTATGACTTGATATAGCGACCTGCCTCATTGCCTTCTTCCATATAGTAGTTGTCGTAATCCCAGTAGAACGCAGCCTTACCCTCACGCTTCAGATATGCCATAAGCTCTTGTTCAACTGGCTGGATTAGGTTGAAACCTACGAACAGATAATGGGTGTTGGGTGTTAGGTGTTGGGCGTTGGCGGTTGCGGTCTTTAATTCCTCGGCTACATCGCGGTATAGCATACCCTCGTAGGCAATTCCTTGCTCACGAAGACTGTTGCGGAAGGAGGTGTAGATATCCCCGAGGTTGTTCCATAACTGGGCGAAGTTCTGCTTGACTTTCGAGGTTTCATCGTTGAAATTGGCGAAAAAGCGCTTTAAAGCTTCCTTCTGATCTTCAGAAAGATAGTCGGCAGTGTCATACGAATGAATCTCGTCGGTGTTTTCGAAAATATGCTCAGCATCCCCCATGTTCTTATCGAGGTCATCGAAGTCGGATAGCATGAGTTCGCCCCAACCGTAGAAATCATCGAGAGATTCGGTGGTTCCGGTCTTTTCTGCATAATGTTTGTATAATTCGCAGACGAGTTTTATCTGATCTGCAACGACGAGCTGGCTCTGAGAACGGAAGAGCTCGCTTATGGTCATGTACTTAGGACTCCATACAGGCTTACCGTCGGAGAGTTTGATTAATTCCTCATTGAGGAAAAGGGATGCTCGCTTGTTTGGGAATACGACAACAATCTCTGATAGGTTGGTACCGTACTTAACGAGTATATCTTGTGCTACTATGTTCAGGAATGACTTCATTTGGCAATTGAAAATTGAATGTTGAAAATTGAAATGGGCTTTATTCTCTAACCACTAACCTCTAACCTTTTAAATCACACTCTCAACCTCATCGAGATTGACGTACCAGAGGTAGCCTTTTACGTTAGGGTAGCCCATTTGCTGCATGAGATTCATATAGCGTTGTACCTGCTTTGCGTAGGCGGCATTCTTGTTACCGAACTTGTAGTCGATGACTATTGTTTCGTTACCGTCGGTAATCACGCGGTCAGGACGGTCTTCTATAATCTTACCATTCTTAAGCTGCATAATGTTGCACTCGTTGAATACTGTCCATTTGTCGGAAAACCAAGAAGATACTATTGTGTTGCTAAACTTCTGCTTTAATTCGTTGCGAAGTTCTTCTGCGGTTATGGTATCATCGTAGATTACGCCATCGAACTCGAATTGCCGCAGATCCTTGTCGATGTCGGCAGTTGTGTGGATACGGGAGAATAGCATGTGCATGATGGAGCCTATTGTTGTGTATCGCTTGCTGTCGTTATCATCAAGCGTGTCGGCTGCGAACTCACGGCTCTTGTTGCTCTGACGGAATGAGATATTCTCAGAGTCATAGCTTTCGATGCTTACTGGGATAGCCATTGGAGTGCGATCGAAAACGTTGTCGGATTCCTTGCTCTTTTCTTCCTTGTCCTCGAAATAGTGCTCTCCGAAGGTGAAAATAGAAGGGGATGCATTCTCTTGGTCTTCCTCGGATGTGTTGTCCTCGAAAGAGCAACCTTCAAGTTCGTTGGAATCGGTAATTCTGCGCAATGCCTCGATAATGGCGTAGGAACGGTTGTCTTCCTTGGCATTCTGGTTCGCTATGACGAAGAGTGAGCGTCCGGCACGTGTGAATGCCACATAGAGAAGGTTAAGGTTGTCAACGATGCCCTGCATCCATTCTTCTATGCCATAGGGCTCATAAATTGAGTTCTGGAGGCTTGTACGGCTTGTGTAGTCAACTGGGATGAATGGTAGTTCGGAGAATGGCTGTTCATTGATTGTGCACCAAAGAGTCTCCGTATGACGGGCTGCTAAATTCCAGTTACAGAAAGGCATTACGAGATGTTTGAACTCAAGTCCTTTACTCTTATGTATGGTGATGACGCGTATGCTGTCGCCGCTTCCTACGGATATTGCCTTGCTATGGAGCTCGCTATCCCAATAGTCAAGGAATTCCTCGATTGTGGCGATATTGTCCTCCATGTATTTCTTCAGACCATCGAAGAATGCTGTAGCGTATGGAGCCTGACCTTCAAGTTTGGAGAGGCTGAGCGTGCGGTAAATGTACTCGGAAAGCTCGTAGAGTGACATTGAGCGCATCTGTTCCATAGCCTCCTCACTTGATATCTCCTGTGGGAGGTAGGTTTTGAAAGCATTGTCGGATGTAAGTATGCTGCCGTCTGTAAGGTCTTCGCCTAAGATATAGGCAATGTAGAGCTTTACAAGGGTTATTTCCGCTTGTTTGTCTTTTGCATTGCGAAGTAGACGAAGCATTGAGATAATCATTGTGACCAATGGTGATGCCTCAAGTGTGAATGCCTGTTCAGATACTATGCTCAGTTCCGGTGCGTTTTCTGCGAAATACTGGGCAATATCCGATGCCTCGGAGTTATAACGTACGAGTATGGCAATCTCGCTTGGCTTTACTCCCTGTATTATAAGACTTTGAATATAGTCGAGTGTGCGTGTTTTTGCTGCCTCGATGAAATCGGCACGTTCTTCAGGGAGCAGTTCCACACGTACAAGACCACGGTTAGGCTTTAATGCAGGTATGTCCTGCGCCACATCGTCGTATGCATGGCGTAAAGCCTCAGCGTATGTGTTCATCTGCTCAGCAGCTTCAGCAGAGAGGTTGTTGGCTTCGATGAATTCCTGCTGCTCCATTGCCCCTTGTGGCATAATGCTATCCGCCTCTATGTTGCATACCTGCTTGAAGAAGTGATTGTTGAACGAAATGATATTACGCTCTGAACGCCAGTTCGTTGCAAGTGGCTGAATCTTTATCATTTCGTCGCCAAACTCATGCTCAATACTATTGAGCAATCGCCAGTCTCCAGAACGGAAACGGTAGATGCTCTGCTTCACATCACCAACGATAAGGTTGTTTATCGCACCTTGATTCTGTGGCTGATCTTCGTTTCCTGCCATGCAGTTTGCGAGCAATACCTTGAAGTTGTTCCACTGCACGGTACTCGTATCCTGGAACTCGTCAATCATGATATGCTGGAGGTATGCCCCGATTTTTTCGTAGATGAACGGAGCGATGTTGGTGTCCTCCTGTATCATCTGACTGAGCACCATCTGGGTATTGGAGAGCATGAAGCGTGCATTTTCCTTGTTAAGTCTGTCCATTTCCTCGCGGATACTGAACAATAGGCGCATCTTATTGATGTTCTTCAAGGTGATTTGGGCAGAGCGTACCTTCGGAACTTCAGCCTGACGTTCCTTCTCAATCCCGATGAGGTAGGGGATTAACAGACTTTCTGCCAAAGGGGCTATTTCGCTTGCATTCTTCTTCGTGCCCCATTTCATCGGGTCGTTCATTGCCGCCAAAACACGTGCACCTACGATAGAATCATTGGTGAAGTTGCCGTCCTTGAGCTTTAGGAAGTAGCCAGCAACGCCTGTTTTCCCAAAGGCGAGATCTGCGACGTCGTAGCCGGCGTTTGATAGCATCGTGAGGAAATACTCACCACACTCCTTGAAATGAGCCTCTGCCCCCCTTATTATGGCCGTCATCGCCTTTTTATAGCGTTTGAAGAAATCCTTGTCATTAGCGATGGACTTTAGGAGGTGCTCATTGCTCTTGAAAAACTCCTTGCTGAGATTCATTCCGAATGATTTCACCTCACCTGTGATATCCCATGACTTCTGGTCATCCATTCTCTCGTTTACATACTCGATAATCCACGACATAAGTGCCTTGTCCTTGTCGAGAGTCTCCATGATGGAATCAACAGCCTCTGAAATAACCTGACTGTCGTTGAGAGATATGCGGAGATTATTGCCAAGACCGAGTTCCTTCACCATATTGCGGAGTATGCTTTGGAAGAAAGCATCTATAGTCTGGACACGGAACTGGTTGTAGTTATGCAGGAGGTTATGGAGCGCTATAGCTGCATTTTTGCGCACGAAATCCTCGGAAACATCGAGTTCCTTCGTTATCTTGTCCAGATAGGAATCGCTGCTTCTAAGTCCATGAGAAAGTCCGTATAGCTGGCTAACTATACGATGCTTCATCTCTTCCGTAGCTTTGTTTGTGAAGGTCACGGCAAGGATGTTCTCGTATTTGCGAGGATTTAGTATGAGCAGTTTTATAAATTCCACGGCAAGGGTGAAAGTCTTACCGCTGCCTGCGCTGGCCTTATAGACTGTTAAGGGATGCATAGGTGTTTGTTTAGGGAGTGAATAGTGAAGAGTGAAAAGTGAAGAATTTAAGTTACATAATAATCGCAGTTTCGAGGGATTAATACAAACTCAAATTCTTCACTCTTTATTTTTTTGCTCTTATTGGAGAGCAAAGATTATTCGTTCATCAAGAATGCCTTGAATGACTCGAAGTCCTTTGTCATGCTGACGCTCTGCTTAGTGCCCTTCATAAATTCCTGAAGGCGTGCAGGTATCTCGATGTCGCTTCCGAGGATAGCGTCAACCTTCTCCTTGAACTTGGCAGGGTGGGCTGTCTCGCAGAATACGCCGACCTCTCCATCTAGAAGCTGTTCTTTGAGCGCTTGGTAACCACAAGCTCCATGAGGGTCAAGAATATAGCCTGTTTCTTTAAAGCATTGCTTCATCGTAGCCGCAATCTGCTCGTCCTTGTAAGTCGCACCGCTGATGAGACTTGTGATAGTTTCGTGCTTGCCTTCGTAAAGGTCGTAGATACGAGCGAAGTTTGAAGGGTCGCCTACGTCCATAGCATTTGCTAGAGTTACAAGTGAAGCCTTTGGCTCGTACTTGCCTGTCTGGAGATACTTGAAGAAGATATCGTTGGCATTATTGGCTGCGATAAAACGTTTTACAGGGAGTCCCATCCTGTGTCCGAAGAGGGCTGCACAGATATTACCGAAGTTACCAGAAGGTACGCATACCACCATCTGATCAGCCTTGCCGAGAGCCTTTAAGCGAGCGTATGCGTTGAAATAGTAGAATGCCTGTGGAAGGAAACGAGCCACGTTGATTGAGTTGGCTGATGTCAGCTTCATGTGTGCGTTGAGCTCTGCGTCCATGAATGCAGACTTAACGAGAGCCTGACAATCATCGAATACACCGTCAACCTCAACGGCTGTGATGTTCTTGCCAAGGGTCGTGAACTGGCATTCCTGAATAGGACTTACCTTACCCTTTGGATAGAGCACATATACGTGGATGCCGTCAACACCGAGGAATCCGTTGGCTACGGCACTACCTGTATCGCCAGAAGTTGCTACGAGTACGTTAACGCCAGCCTTTGCTGATGCAGAGGCAGAACTTACGTATTCACCGCCCTTCTTGAGGAAATACTGGAGCAGACGAGCCATGAAGCGTGCGCCTACATCCTTGAATGCGAGAGTAGGACCATGGAAGAGTTCGAGGGTGTAGATGTTCTCGGTAACAGGTACGATAGGACAATCGAACTGCAATGTGTCATAGACAATATGCTTCAATGATTCTGCGTCAACATCCTCACCGAAGAATGCATCAGCAACTGTGTATGCAATCTCCTGAAACGACATCTTGTCGATGTTGTCAAAGAACTCCTTTGGGAGTGCCTTGATGTTCTCTGGCATGTAGAGGCCGCGATCCTCAGCCAAACCCTTTACAACGGCCTTTTCGAGCGTTGCTACTGGGGCTTTCTTATTTGTACTGTAATATTTCATCTTGTTTAGTATTTCATTATTGTTTGCATGAACTCCTGAAGCTTCAGAATGCCATAGCTGCCTGTAACGCATGAAACCTCATCATATACCTGCGTATCGTCTGGCTCTATGCCTGGATAGTAGATGATGAAAGGTACAGGCTCTCCAACGTGTACTCGAAGTTCCACAGGTGTGAAATGGTCGGGTAGGATGGCGATGCACACGGGCTCGTCCCATGTCTTTGTTTCTTCGAATATAGGACCTATCATGCGAGAATCAAGGTTCTCTATGGTCTTCACCTTCAGATCCACCTCACCGTCATGCCCCGCCTCGTCACTTGCCTCTACATGAAGGAATACGAAGTCCTTTTTCTTGAGTTCATCGAGTGCAGCCTTTGTCTTTCCCTCATAGTTGGTGTCCCAAAGGCCTGTTGCACCTTCTACCTCGATAATATCGAGACCTGCATAGTGACCGATACCACGAATAAGGTCAACGGCCGATACCACAGCGCCCGATTTTACCGAAGGGTATATCTCGCTGAGAGTCTGCATGGCAGGGCGATAGCCACCGCTCCAAGGCCAGATGATATTGGCGAGATCCTTGCCCTCTGCCTTACGCTTGATGTTGAGAGGTGTGTTGAGAAGTATGTCCTGCGACTTGATAATGAGGTCGTTGAGTAGATCGGCGGTTTCCTGTGCGGTCATACGACCTTCCTCACGCTTATTCTCCCAGCCTTCTTCCGGCTTAACGAGAAGCGGACGCCAAGCCTCATTTGGATGATCATGGGGTGGTGCGCAGACAATATGCTTTGAACCTCCATTGATGATGAGCAAATGGCGATACTGTATGCCTTTCACCCATTTCACACGGTCAGAGCCTAGTTTCTCATTGAGAAGGTCGATCAGGGGACCTGCATCCTCCGTCGAGAGATTGCCGCCGTTGTGGGTCTTTATAGTGCCATCCTCGCGAACACAGATAATGTTGCAACGAAGGGCAAGATCCAAGGAATCCATCTCATAACCGATGGAAGCGGCCTCAAGAGGACCACGACCTTCATAAACCTTGTCGAGGTCATAGCCGAGGATTGCTGTGTTGGCAACCTCCGAACCTGGGTTGTAGCCCTCTGGTACGGTGATGAGACGACCTGTACGTCCCATCTTTGCCAGCATATCCATGTAAGGAGTCTTGGCGAACTGCAGCGGAGTCTTTCCGCCGAGCTTTTCAATGGCTTTATCTGCCATTCCATCGCCCAAAATGATTATGTGCTTCATTGTTGTGACTCCTTTAGATGTTTGCGATTGACATAATGTTTGCGAATACACCGGCAGCTGTTACGCTTGCGCCAGCTCCGTAGCCCTGAATTAGCATAGGATATTCCTTGTAGCGTGCTGTGGTGAGTGTAACGATGTTGTTGCTGCCCTCAAGCTCGTAGAATGAATGGTTGGAAGGAATCTTGTTGAGTCCAACGCTTGCCTTCACCTTACCATCCTCAAGAGCCTCCATACGGGCAACGAATCTCCAACGGCAACCTTCTGCCTCAAGTTCCTTACGTTTTGCCTCAAAATCGGCATCAAGTGCAGGGAGCTTTGCCCAGAAGTCTTCTACCGAACCATCGAAGTACTCATCAGGCACGAAGAGATTCTTCTCTACGTCTTCCTGTTCAATCTTATAACCAGCCTCACGGGTGAGGATGACGAGCTTGCGGATAACATCCTTACCGCTCAAATCAATACGTGGATCTGGCTCTGCGTAACCAAGTTCTTTAGCCTGCTTTACTGTCTTTGAGAATGGCACATCTGCAGAAAGTGCATTAAAGATGTAGTTGAGCGTACCTGATAGAACTGCCTCAATCTTAAGTATTTTGTCACCTGAGTTCTTTAGATCATTGATAGTTCCGATGATTGGAAGACCAGCACCAACGTTAGTCTCAAAACGATATTTCACGCCACGAGACAAGGCTGTGCGCTTCAGTTTGATGTAGTCGTCGTAATTGCCTGATGCCGCTACCTTGTTGGCTGCAACCACGCTTACATTCTTCTCGAGCAAAGACTGGTAGAGACCTGCCACCTCGCTTGAAGCGGTACAGTCAACGAACACGGCATTGAAGATGTTCATGCCGATGATGTTCTCAAGCAGTTTCTTACTATTTGAAGGCTCAGAAGCCTTGAGTTGCTCCATATAGTTGTCGAGGTCGATTCCATCGCGGTCGAATATGGCGTTGCGTGAAGATGCTATGCCTACCACGTTGAGCTTCAGACGTGACTCCTTCATGAGTGTTGGCTGCTGAGAGCGAATCTGCTCTATAAGCTTTGCACCTACCGTTCCAATACCGCAGAGGAAGAGGTTGAGTACTTTATACTCAGAAAGGAAGAATGAATCGTGAATTACGTTCAGCGACTTTCTGAGGAACTGGCTATTTACAACGAATGAGATGTTTGTCTCGGAAGCTCCCTGTGCACAAGCTATGATGCTGATGCCTGAACGGCCAAGTGTACCAAACAGCTTGCCCGCGATACCTGGGGTGTGCTTCATGTTCTCGCCCACGATAGCGATAGTTGCAAGACCGCGCTCCACTATCATCGAATACATCGCACCAGTCTCTATCTCCTTGGCAAATTCCTCGTTGAGCACCTGTGCTGCCTTGTCTGCATCGTCCTCCTTGACACCGATTGATGTTGAGTTCTCAGAAGATGCCTGCGAAACCATGAATACGGAGATACCCTCGTTGGCAAGGGCTGTGAATATACGGCGGTTTACGCCGATTACACCGACCATAGAGAGACCTGTAACGGTGATGAGTGCCGTTCCGTTGATTGAAGAGATACCCTTGATTGGCTTGTGGTCGCCCTCAATCTTATCCTTGATGAGTGTACCCGGATGCTCTGGGTTAAATGTGTTCTTTACCTTGATAGGGATATTCTTGACACAAACTGGGTATATCGTTGGAGGGTAAATCACCTTTGCACCGAAGTTGCAAAGTTCCATAGCCTCGACGTATGATAGTTCATTGATTGTGTAAGCTGATTTGATGACACGTGGATCGGCAGTCATGAAGCCGTCAACGTCTGTCCAGATTTCCAGAACGTCTGCATCAAGGGCGGCAGCAATAATGGCTGCTGTATAGTCGGAACCACCACGACCGAGGTTTGTTACCTCGTTAGTGTCCTTGTCGCGAGAGATGAAGCCTGGAACGAGGCTCACTCTTGGAAGGTCAGCGAAAGTCTGACGAACGAGTTTATTGGTAAGCTCTGCGTCAAGTATGTGCTTACCCATCTTGCGCTCAGTCTTGATGAAATCGCGTGAATCGAACCACTTGGCACCCTTGATGAGGGTTGCTACGATATTTGAACTGAGGCGTTCGCCGTATGAAACGATAGCGTCCTGAGTCTTCTCGCTCAGGTCGTGTATGAGGAAAACACCGAAATAGATGCTGCGAAGTTGTTCGAGCAGCGCATCTACGGTGTTGAAAAGTTGTTCTCTGCTTTTGGTGTCCGTGATTATGGTGTCAATCATTTTGTGATGACGATCCACGATCTCATCGAATGATTCACGATAACGCTCATCACCTGCAAGGGCGAGCTTTGATGTAGCGATAAGTTTGTCGGTAATACCGCCTAAAGCGCTTACCACAACAACAATGGGTTGTGACTTAGCCTCTTTCGTAACAATCTGCTTTAGGCTGAGGATGCTCTCTACGGAACCCACGGATGTTCCGCCAAATTTTAATACTTTCATTTGGTTTTTGAAAAAGTTTGTTAGATATAATTCCCCGAAACAACCGGGGCGTGATTAATTCTCTTGCTTTCACATGGTCTGACGGGTTGCTGCCAATAACAATCTTCTGTGCCTCAATACAAAAGAGGCTACGACCGACTTGCTATATAGCACTTCCTGTCTTCTCTATGCGAAATCGCTTGCAAAATTACTAAATTTCCCCGACATCTGCAAATTTTGAAATGTTTTTCTTGGTTCATCAAAAGTTAAATCACGAGAGTTGGTGATAAGTTTTCGTGAGAATACCAACTTTTTGTTATCGTCTCAAGTCCGCTTTCCCTCCTAACTTAGTTCATCGTTTTCATACCCAGTAGTATCATGTTCAATCTGAAACGCTTTTGCTGTTTCCTCTAAAGCAGAATCATGCCCTGTCAATGCAGCAAATGGGGCAAACTGAGCTGCCCTCATATACATTGACATCTGTGGATGCTCCTTTGATACGTGGTGCGGAAGATTTATTATGTCGTCGTATTTTTTCATAAATATATGTCGGCCTCTCCCCCCGCCCTCTCCCGTAGAGAGGGAGCCGGAACGCTATGGGGTATTCAAATTATTCATTATCAATTATAAATTATCAATTAGAAGTCTTAAAGACTTCTATGCTTTGTGCCCTCCAATCTGGTTGTTCCTTTCCCTTGCTGTTGCACCTTCCGAGAAACTTGTGCCCTTGAGGATCGCGTTCTTGCCGAACCTATGCTTGATGGCTATAAGTGCTTCCTGCATCTTGCGCTCCTTGTCTCGCTCTGCATGTTTCTTTTCCGCTTCAACGGCTAACTCTTCATAGTCGGTGAATAGGTCCAACTGTACGGGGCCTTTGGACTTGTTCGTGGCTTCTGTTTCGCTGATGATATTGTTTGTTGTAATATTCAGACGTCTGATAAGTAAATCGTGATCTACTATCTTGTCGTACAATGATATAACAGCTTCTATTATCTCTTTACTTGAAGAAGAATGACCATTCAGATTAGCCGTTCCATGGGCGTGTTTTGGAACGGTACGTCCGTAATAATCCGACACGATGTTACCTTGGTATCTTGCTGCAACCTCCGGCCGTTCAAGACTCTCTCGGTCAAAACCAACTGTAAGGATGAGTTGATTGGTGACAAGTCGTTTTTCTACCAGATCAAGGCTTATGGCATCTGCCATTTCCATAACCACATTCCTTGCCTTCTCGAATGTGTAAGGCTCTTGCAGAACCTGTCCGCTGCTCATGGAACTTGTTTCTGGCTTATAAGCCTTGATATGCTCCATTCCAACGGGCTCCCAGCCCCACGCATGGTCTATGAGCAGTTCGGCGTTTACTCCAAAGAGACGATAGAGTAGGGCTTCGTTGTTGATTGATGTTCGGGCAATGTCACCCATTGTCTCTATGCCGTATTTTGCGAGTTTCTCGGCAATGCCTCTGCCCACTCTCCAGAAACTTGTAAGCGGACGGTGATTCCATAGCAGTTTCCTATACGACATCTCGTCAATCTCTGCAATACGTACCCCGTCCTTATCTGCAGGGATATGCTTTGCCACAATATCCATTGCCACCTTGGAAAGGTACAGATTGGTGCCGATGCCTGCAGTTGCCGTGATGCCCGTGTTCTCAAGCACGTCACGAATCATTGTCCTTGCAAGCTCGTGAGCCGTCATCTTATATGTGCTGAGATATGCCGTGACATCCATGAACACCTCGTCGATAGAATATACGTGAATATCCTCCGGAGCAATATATTTAAGGTATATCTTATATATTCGAGTGCTGTATTCGATGTAGAATGCCATTCGTGGAACCGCCCTGATGAAATCTAGTTCCCAGTCGGGGTGCTGCTTTAGCTCGTTATCATTGGTTGATTTACCTGTGAAACGGTAGTTGGGGAGATTCATCCTTCGCTTATTGTTTACCTCCCTAATACGCTGAACAGCTTCGAACAATCGTGCACGACCGCCTATGCCATAAGCCTTTAGCGATGGCGATACGGCAAGGCAGATCGTCTTCTCCGTTCTGCTTTCGTCAGCCACCACAAGGTTTGTTGACAAAGGATCAAGTCCTCGCTCTACGCATTCCACTGAGGCATAGAACGATTTCAAGTCAATGGCGATATATGTTCTCTCATTGTTCTGCATTCTGCATCATAGTCCCCCGAAGGGAAACTTGGCTTTCGCTCTTCTTTTTCTGATGCAAAAATACAAAGAAAATATGAAATATGCAAATGTATTCCAACTTATTTCTATCGCTTTCCTTGTCTTGCGTTAAGTTGCTTAGATTAGCGAATAAATAGCCTTTTAAAACTTGGTGTAGTTAGGAGAATCAAGAAAATCATATTGATGTTTTTATAATAAAAGTAGAAAAATCTTTGCCTCGAATGCTTATAATTGAAAAATTATTTCTATATTTGCACTCGAACTAAGAATAGAATTTTAATACTAATTTAAACAAATGAAGAAAAGGCTTATTTTATTATTCGCTTGTGTACAGTGGTTTGGGGCTCTTGCACAATCTCAAGGCAATACAAAATCAGATGAAAAGCTGAGAATTCCTATTACCCCTATTGTTGTTGATGGTGAGGTTACTGGTGTTCCTGATGGAACTCCTATTGTGTTCTGTTATCGAGTCAAAAAAACACGTGAATATAGGAATGCTCGTAATACATTGACTACAACAATTCAGAATGGAAAATTTCATATAGAAAAGAAATTTGTATATAAAGACGATGGAGATAGTGAAAAGAATCTAGAGTATATACTTTCCACAGGTGGGATATTTCTTCCTGTATATGCGAATCCTGGTGCAAAGATAAAAATTACAGCGAAAGGATTACCATGCAGTAATTGGAATGTAACGAGCAATCATCCTTTACAAAAGGTGTTTAACGAATACTGGTCTTATAGACAGGAAAAAACAGATTATATAAGTAAAGAAATACAAAATGCATACGACGCAGACGATGATGAAGGTTTGATTAAGAGTCTGGAAAGAAAAAAGGATTCTATTATTGTTGTATCTACTCTTGACTATATAAAAACAAGAGAGTTTAATCCTGTTTTTGCTAATGAGCTTCATAGAGTCTCTATTATTTCTTATCAACTTGGCAATAAAGAACTTAGTGAAAGAATTCGCAAACTCATTGAGGAGAAAGTTCCCGTTGGATATAACGATGACTCTAATATTATTGATGCTAAAAAGCTTCTTGCTCCTGCAAGCGAACATCTGAAAGTGGGTGATAAAATGCAGAATTTCACATTCTACGACCGTAGTGACAAGGAGCATAAACTTTCGGAGTTTTTAGGAAAGAAAAATGTGGTATTACAATTTTCTACCAAAGCTTGCGGTTCATGTCATGCCGTAAGGCCTGAGATTGATGCGTTCTATGCAAAACACAAGGATGAGGTTGAAATCATAACCATTTCTTGTGATAATGAGGAGACATGGAAAAGTGATGACAATGTGAGTTGGTCAGATTGGAATGACCATGCTTCTAGCTCTTCCATAGGGGCTAAGTTCGATATTCCTGGGTATCCTTATTATGTGATTATAAAGTCTGATGGCGTTATTAGTTCAATGTTCCCTGGCAATAAGGATTTGCTTGAATATTTCTGTACATTCCAAAGCTCTCTGTCACCACAATCCTCAACTGACGAGCAATCTCATCCTAATCGACAGATGAAAGACTTTACGCTTTACGACCGTAAAGGTAAAGTGCATAAGCTTTCAGAGTTTAAAGGGAAATATATTGTGTTGATGTTTACCGTACAAGGCTGTAAACCTTGTCTTGAGGCG
Source organism: uncultured Prevotellaceae bacterium (assembly GCA_946406435.1). GTDB lineage: Bacteria > Bacteroidota > Bacteroidia > Bacteroidales > Bacteroidaceae > Prevotella. The sequence goes on from CAMJKP010000023.1 coordinate 28,578, forward strand.
ATGCCTATCCTTGACGGATTCTACAAGCGTAATAAAGACAAGGTGGAAGTTATTGCTATTTCTGCAGATGAAAAGAGAGACTGGTTGAAAGAAAAAAGCAAGGTAAGTTTTCATGAGTGGAATGACTATAATTATGCACTTGAAATGAGTAATTATTATGGAATGAAGACCGCCTTTGTGATTATACATCCGAAAGGAAACATTCTAAATACGTTCCAAGGTCGTTTGGGACCTTTCTTTAGAGATTTAATCGAGCATATCCCTGATGCGGAAATAGAGAAAATACTAAGAAGCAAGAAATAGTTTCGAACTTTTAAATATAGAGAATTAAGTCTAGAAAAATCACAAAACTCACTTTAAATTGTGAAAAAGGGGTAGAGAGGGGCATCTCCACCCCTTTTGAAAGAGTACTATGTCGTTTCTACGCAACTTTAAGCAACTTAACGCAAAGACCAAGAAATGAATGAAATAATAATGCTTTTGTTCACAGTTCTCATAATTTTTTCGTAACTTTGTAGTTGAATAATAAGAACTGGGGCGGAGTTTCTTCGATAGTTCTTCGTTCATCCTTCGCTCTACCTTCGTTCTGGCTTCGCTTTTCCTTCGCTTCCGAAGCGAGGAATTAGCCTCGGCACAAAGGCTGATAGACGGTAGCATTTCATAGAAAGTGGTTTTTGTATGCAAAAAATAATACTATTCCTACTATTATTCCTTTCGGTAGTTAACCTGTCGGGACAAAACTCTGGTAAATCAACTGGTGTTGGCTCATCAAATTTGGGATCTGCTGATTCTGATCGGTGGTGTATAGATTTTGATACTTATGGTAGTGGGCATTTCATTGAAGGGGAATTGGTTGATTATGTAACGAAAAAGCCGATTTATGGTGAAAACGACTTGATTCTAATGACAGAAGATAGTGTCATGATTCCTGATTCGTTGATAACGGTGATTTTTCAAGTTGAAAAAAAAGGTGGACCAATGTCTTTCTTGGTAGAAATCCCCAAATCGGGTAATTATATTCTTGGTTTTACTAATCCTCTTTATCATACTTTATATAAAACTGTCAAAGCGCAATTTGAAGACGGAGAACATGTGAAAGATATTGGTAAAGTAGAGATGAAGCGAAAGTCGATGTTGGAAACGGCCCATGTTCTCGATGAGGTGGTAGTGAAGGGAACAACGCTTAAGTTCTATTTCGATAATGATACATTGATATATAATGCAGATGCCTTTACCACACAGAAGGGATTTATTCTAAATGACATTCTGAAAAAGATGCCTGGGATTGTAATGGATGAAAATGGTGAGATTTATGCAAATGGGCAAAAGATTGATGTGTTATTGCTTGATGGTAAGGACTTTTTCGATGAAGACAGAAAGACTATACTCGACAATATTCCAGCTTATATGGTGAAGAATGTCAAGGTATATGACTCGCAGAAGGATAGTCTCGACGTATCCGATTCAAGTCAAGGACATATTATGGATGTTACTCTCAAACCAGAGTATCATGTGGTAGATCTTGGTAATATTGGTGTAGGTGTAGGTACAGATAAACGATATATAGGAAAGCTTTTTGGCCTCAAATACAACGATTTGGGGCGCTTGTCGTTTGTTGCAAGTGGAAACAATGTGAACACGGTTGAAACTCTGGGATCTGATGGTGATGTTGCATATGGCTATGTTGATGATGGTTTCGAGAGGGTTCGTGACAATGTTTCAATGAAATATAATATTCGCAAGAGGGATTTTTCTGCTGATGGAGATGTGGAATATAGGTATGATGATATTCATCAGGATTATTCTTATATTCAACACATGATGATTGGTGATGCTGATGTGAATAGATACTCTGTGCAAAATGGTAATGCTTATCATAATGAAATCAAGACCCATCACAATCTCTATTTATTTGGAGGTCGCCCTTATGGTTTCAGACTTATGCCTTCCTTGCGGTTTTCACGCAATAAAACGAATGACTATGATGTTTCATCTTCCTTTTCAAAGGATGTGACAGATATGTTGGGCGAGAATTGGAGAGATAGTATAAAGTCTGCTGAAATATGCCAAACGATGATGGACTATGGTCAGAACAGAGACATCGAAAATGCAATGAGTAGAAGAGACGATATGGATTTCAAGGTGATTCTGTCAAAGAACTATTCGATTCCTAATACGGGTATTAGTGCTTCTTTGAATGCGTATGTGAACTACAATTATAATGAAACAAATGGTATGAAAATATCGCAATATGACTATTTGCAGGAAACTCCATATCGTAAACAAATGACGAACTATTACAACTATAAGGATGAGAATGTTCTAGAGAGTTATATATCAACGGATTTCGTTTTTTGGTTGGGAAAATACCATTCAACGTCTTTGGAATACACCTTCAGGTATTTAAGTCAAGATGGCGAAACCAGTTATTATGCTTTGCATGGCCTTAATGGAATGGGGATGGAGTATTCTTTGAATAATATTCCGCAGGCTGATATTCAGGATTCGGTAAAGGATTTGGCAAACAGCTACTGTAGTGTAGCTCAAAATAATTACCACGTCATTAGATGGCAATATAATTACCACAAGGACGGTGTATCCCTAGATATAAATGTGCCTTTCCGAATGGAATACCGTAAATATGCTTATGTTCAGGCATATACAGATACTTTAGTCAGAAGAAAACTTATAATGCCCGACGTGTCAGTTCGATTGGGTAAGGAATGGAATGGTGATGAAGGTAAGAATGTGTCCTGTAACTTGTCTTATAGATTGGCAAACAGTATGCCTGACATGTTGGATTTGGTTAATAGGTATAATGACATTAACCTATTGTATAGACGAAAAGGTAATCCAGAACTGAAGAATCGGATGAAGCATGTTTTCGAAGGAAATTTATATGTGAGGAAACGTATTGATAATCATAGTTTGAACTTATCATATACGCTGGATAAAAACAAAACTGTGAATTCTAAATTATATGACATGAAAACTGGTAGTATTACCACTATGCCACAGAATACAAGTTGCGATAAGTTTTTCTTGCTGAGTTTGTCGAATAAGGTGTATATGGTGAAGAATATGTTCAATGTCTTTAGTGATTTCGGATTCAGTAGTAATTTGTTAAAAGGCTTTATTGATACAGATCAGAGTAAGGTTCTGGATGAGAAGGATGTACGACATCAGGTGATAAGTGAAAACTTCGGAGTTGTTTTTACTTCTCGCAATACAAAATGTATCGCTTCATGTAGCGGATATATTGAATACAATAAGACCAAAAGTGACATAAAGACAACAGGCAATACCCGTGTCTGTGATTATGGCGTGAAATTTGATGCTGCGATAGAATGTCCTTGGGATATACGCTTGAAAAGTAATTTAGTAACAGTAAACAGACAAGGGTATGATATTGATAAAGGCAATACTATGGAATTGATATGGAGTGCCTCATTGGCAAAATCATTTTCTGAGAATATGACACTTAGCCTTGAATGCTTTGATATTCTGAATCAGCGGAAATCGATAAGATATTATGTGATAGGTAACTCAAGGTCAGAAGTTCATACTAATGGTATCAGAAGATATGGAATGTTGCGATTTGTTTATAGGTTTAACTCCTCAAAAAAACAAGGAAATAGAGTGGGGGAATTATAGAATATCAACTGATTTCTAAAAATATGTGAATTTCCGTCTTTATTTTGTAAACATTTCATATTTTTTTTGTAACTTTGCATCCTATGAATTTTGATAATAATTTTAAATATATATTTCTATCAGCCTTAATGTCTATCTTTTCACTCTCTGCGGGTGCGCAGGAAGTTGAGTGTGAGGATACTTGTCAGCATATTCACGGAATAGACATCTCACATTATCAGCATGGTGTGTTCTGGGAGGCTGTAGGTAGCACAAAGATGGCATACGTCTATATCAAGGCTACGGAAGGTGGTGACAGAATAGACAGTAGGTATGAAGAGAACATACAGATGGCCCGTCAGCATGGGATAAAGGTCGGGTCGTATCATTTCTATCGTCCGAAGGCTGATCAGGAAGAGCAGTTGCTGAATTTCCTCACGCAATGCCGACCAGAAGAGCAGGATCTCATCCCGATGATTGACGTTGAGACAACCGCTCGACTTGATTCTGCGGAGTTCTGTGATTCTCTGTTCAAATTCCTCGAATTGGTGGAGCATGTATATAAGCAGAAGCCTCTCATCTATACTGGTGCGAACTTCTATGACAAGTATCTTCAGGAGAAGCTTGACAGGTATCTTATCATGATTGCCCAATATACAGAGCAGGAGCCTGTGCTTGCTGATGGTCGTGACATTACCTTGTGGCAATACACGGGTAAGGGACGTCTGGCTGGCATCAATGGTCATGTGGACAAGTCCCGATTCATGGGAAACCATACTCTGCGTGAGTTGAGGTTTAGGCAGAGGAAGAGTCCTTCAGCCGCCGTCCCTCGTAAGGAGGGAACCGCAATGCGTACGGAGGAGGAATAGTTTTTCTGTGCTCGAAACATTTAAGTGTAAATACATTAAAAACATCCTTCCTTTTGGGAAGGCTTGGTTAGGCTTTATATGGCAATTATAAAGTGTCCTGAATGTGGACATCAAGTTAGTGATATGGCTCCTACTTGTCCAGGATGCGGTGTTGAAATCGCAGGAAAAGTAGTGAAATGTCCTGATTGCGGTGAGATATATTTCCGCAACCAGATGGTTTGTCCGACTTGTCATCGCCCTACGACTTCCACTCCGACACATCGTCCTGTGCCTGTTCGTCATACAGAACCGATTACTCCTGTTGTCAAGCCAAAGCCAGAACCGGAGCCTGATACAGAGAAAAACTCATATACAAAGATCATCGTGGGGCTTGTGATTGCCCTTGTCTTGTGTGGAGGTGTGGCCTACTATTATAACGATCTTGGTCGTCAGGAAGAATCGGATTATGCGCTTGCTGCACAGAGCACGGACCCTTTGGTAATAGAGGAATATCTGAATAAATATAAAGATACGAATCCTGAGCATCGTGACTCCCTTCAGGCTCGGCTTGCCACTATTCAGCAGATAGACAAGGAGTGGACAGATGTGTTGATGACCGGTTCTCGTGATCAGATAGAGCAGTATGCCAAGACGCATCCGGATTCTCCGCATAAGGGAGAGGCGATGAATAAGGTCGATTCAATGGACTTTGCCCATGTGATGAAGGACAAGACGATAGATGCATTCATCAATTATGTGAAACAGCATCCTAACGGACGTTTCGTTAATGATGCCAATGCTGCCATCGATGCAATAAAGATGACACAGCTTCAGCCGGAGGAGACGAAGATGGTTAAGGCTCTGTTCAAGAAGTTTTTCCAGTCGGTTAACTCACGTAACGAGGGCGGTATGCTTTCCACGGTAGCCGACCAGTTGACGAACTTCCTCGGACAGTCAGGTGCAGGCAAGGCTGATGTTGCAACATTCCTGAAGAAGTTATACAAGTCGGATATCACCAATATGAATTGGCATATCATCGACGACTATAAAATAGACAAGAAAGCTGGAACCAAGGGCGCTGCGGATTATATTGTGCAGTTTACTGCAGAGCAGAATATTTCGCGTACAGATGCCACACAGCCGACATATTGTAGGTATCAGATTTCGGCCACGGTTAGTTCCGACGGCAAGATTTCGGGCTTGAATATGAAACGCTTAACTCAGCAGTAAAACTCACCTAAACAAACACGATCGTGCACTTTAAATGGATTTATAATACACCATCGCCTACTTTGATGCGACAGGCGAGCGAATTGAGTGAGAAACTCAATATTGCTCCTGTGCTTTGTCGTCTTCTTATTGAGCGTGGAATAACGACGGAGTCAGCGGCAAAGCGCTTTTTCCGTCCTCAACTCAATGACCTTATCAATCCGTTCCTGATGAAGGATATGGATATCGCGGTGGATAGGCTTAATGATGCCATGGGACGTAAGGAACGTATCATGGTATATGGTGACTATGATGTTGACGGCTGTACGGCTGTAGCCCTCGTCTATAAGTTCCTTCGTCTGTACTATTCCAACATAGAATACTATATCCCTGATCGCTATGAGGAGGGATATGGAGTTAGTCGTAAGGCTATTGACATGGCGAATGAGAATGGCGTTAAGCTGATTATCATTCTTGACTGTGGTATTAAGGCTCATGAGCAGATAGAGTATGCCAAGACATTGGGCATAGACTTCATTATCTGTGATCACCATGTGCCAGATGATGTCCTTCCTCCTGCTGTGGCTATCTTGAATCCTAAGCGTCCTGATGACTCATATCCTTTCAAGCATCTGTGTGGATGTGGTGTGGGCTTTAAGCTGATGCAGGCTTTTGCCAAGAATAACGGTATTCCGTTCTCTCGTCTCATACCTTTGTTGGATCTCTGTGCCGTTAGTATTGCGGCTGATTTGGTAGAGGTGACAGATGAGAATCGTGTTTTGGCTTATCATGGATTGAAGCAGCTGAACCAGAATCCTTCTGTTGGATTGAAGTCTATTATTGACATTTGCGGACTCTCTGGCAGGGAGATATCCATGTCGGATATCGTCTTTAAGATTGGTCCACGTATCAACGCTTCTGGTCGTATGGAGAACGGCAAACTATCAGTCGATCTTCTTGTTGAAAAGGAATATAACAATGCTATTCAGGCAGCCAAGCATATTGATGCCTATAATGAACAGCGTCGTGATATTGACAAGCAGATGACCGATGAGGCCAATGGTATTGTTGAAAAGCTTGAGAGCCAGAGACATCGTTCAAGTATCGTGCTCTATGATGAGAACTGGAAGAAAGGCGTTATCGGTATTGTGGCTTCAAGATTGACTGAAATCTATTTCCGACCAACAGTTGTCCTTACTCGTGACGGACAGTTTGCTACTGGTAGTGCGCGTTCTGTTGCAGGTTTTGATGTCTATTCAGCCATAAAGAGCTGTCGTGACCTTCTGATTAACTTTGGCGGTCATACATACGCTTGTGGCTTGACAATCCGTTGGGAAGATGTTCCTGAGTTCAGCAAGCGCTTCTATAAATATGTGGAAGAGCATATCGAGCCAACACAGACGGAGGCAACCCTTACTGTTGATGCTGTAATAGACTTTAGGGATATTTCCCGTCGTCTTTATCATGATCTCAAACGATTTGCTCCTTTCGGTCCAGGAAACGTGAAGCCTACTTTCTGTACCCGTAACGTGTATGATTTCGGAACTTCAAAGGTTGTAGGTCGTGAACAGGAGCATATAAAGCTTGAACTCGTGGATTCCAATTCCAATACCGTGATGAACGGCATAGCCTTCGGACAGTCGGCTTCCGCAAGATATATAAAGTCCCGTCGTTCATTCGATATTGTATATACACTTGAGGAGAATATCTATAAGCGTGGCAATGTTCAGCTTCAGATAGAGGATATAAAGCCTAATGAAGATTAGGTGTTAGGTGTTGGGTGATAGGTGATAGCGGTTTGCAAAATACCACTCCCCAACACCTATCACCCATCATCTAACACCTAACACCCATCACCCAACACCCAAATATGGACTACCTTTCCATTCTTCGACAATATTTCGGTTTCTCCGCGTTTAGGGGAATCCAGAAAGAGATTGTTGAGAGCATAGGTTCCGGTCATGATACTCTTGGATTGATGCCTACGGGTGGCGGTAAGAGTATTACGTTTCAGGTTCCGGCTCTTGCCATGGAAGGTGTGTGTCTTGTCATCACTCCGCTTATAGCTCTGATGAAGGATCAGGTGCAGCATCTTCGTGATAGAGGAATCCTTGCATCTGTCATCTATTCGGGCATGAGTCATGCGGAAGTCCTTCAGGTGCTTGATAATGCGGTCTATGGTGGTGTAAAATTCCTGTATGTTTCGCCAGAACGTTTGTCTTCTCCTCTTTTCATAGCAAAGGTTCAGCAGATGCGTATCTGCTTCATCACGGTTGACGAGGCGCATTGTATCTCGCAATGGGGCTATGATTTCCGTCCTTCTTATCTCAATATTGCAGAGATAAGGAATATTCTTGAACCGCAGGAAAATCCTTCTCTTCCACCTAAATACACCATTCCCGTCCTTGCGCTTACTGCAACAGCAACTCCACAGGTTGTGGATGATATTCAGGAACGTCTCGCTTTTTCTGAGAAGAGGGTAGTGCGGATGTCCTTTAAGCGTGAGAATCTGATTTATGTGGTTCGTCATACGGATAATAAGGAGGCCGAACTTGTTCATATCCTTAATTCCGTTCAAGGCTCAGCTATCGTATATACCCGTTCACGTCAGAATACCAAGGACGTAGCAAAGATTCTTTCCTCTAATGGCATTTCTGCTACTTTTTATCATGCCGGACTTGATTTCGCCGTCAAGGATCAGCGACAGCAGGATTGGCAGAAAGATGAGGTTCGCGTAATGGTGGCAACAAATGCCTTTGGTATGGGTATTGACAAGCCTGATGTTAGGATTGTTGTACACATGGATTGTCCTGATTCCCTTGAGGCTTACTTTCAGGAGGCTGGTCGTGGAGGTCGTGACGGTAATAGGGCGTATGCTGTGTTGCTGTATAGCAGGTCTGACAGGCGTAATCTCCTTGCTCATGTACAGACGGCCTTTCCTGAGAAGGAATATATTCGAAAGGTGTATGACGACCTTTCATATTTCTTCCAGCTTGCGCTTCATGATGGGGAAGGGGCTCGTTATGAATTTAACATAGATCGTTTCTGTCAGGTGTTCAAGCATTTCCCGACTCGTCTTTCGGGAGCTTTGGCTGTTCTTCAACGAGCAGGATACATAGAGTATGATTCTGATCCTGAAAATCATCCTCGATGTCAGTTCCTGATTCCTCGTGATAGTCTGTATCAGCTTCATGGGCTTTCTGAGAATGAGGATTCTGTCATGACAGCCTTGTTACGAATATATTGTGGATTGTTCTCTGACCTTGTTTATATAGAAGAGGCTCGAATTGCTGATTACTCACACTTGCCTGTTGATGTTGTTCGTGTTGTCCTCAAATCGCTTGCCGGTCGTCGTATTATCAAGTATATCCCCCGTAGGAATGTGCCAATTATATATTACCCTCAGCAGAGGATAGAGTCTTCACATCTTGTCTTTCCGAAGGCAATCTACGAGGAACTTCAGGAAAGAATGGTTGCTCGTGTGAATTCTGTCCTTGAGTATGCAGAATCGGATGATGAGTGCCGTTCAACCATTCTTCTTCGTTATTTGGGCGAGAATGCCGAAACTGATTGCGGATATTGCGATGTCTGTGTTGAGAGAAGGAGAAGTGAAAATACCATTTCTCAATCTCATGAGGATGCCGTACAGGTTATTGTCGATGCAATCAATGATGCCGGTGGTAGCATGCCTATTGCCCAGATACATAGTTTACCTTTGACCAAGCATCAACTTGACGTTGCTTTAGAACAGTTACGTTCAGAGGGCAGACTTGTAATAAAAGGCTCAAAAGTCGCACTCGTAAAATGACATTACTCTTTACTCTTTACTCATTACTCTATAAACTATGATAGCATCCCTTCTTCTTACAATCTTTACATTTGTAGAACTCAATTGCGAAAATATTTTCGACACTCGTCACGATTCATTAAAAAACGACTATGAATTTTGTGAGGGCGGTACCTATCATTGGGATTCCAAACGCTATTGGCGTAAGTTGAATAATATCAGTAAGGAACTCGTCTCAACAGGAGGTGAGTGGCAGGATTGGCAGGCACCAGATTTGATTGCACTCGTTGAGGTCGAGAATGATTCTGTTCTCTTCGACCTTACCCAGCGTTCTCTCCTCCGTACAGTCGGTTATAAGTATATAATGACAGATTCACCCGACCAGCGTGGTATAGACGTAGCCTTGCTTTATCATCCTTATAGCTTTGCTCCAGACACATCTTATAGCCTTCGCATAACTCCACCAGAAGGCTTTGGTCCAACTCGTGATATCCTCTATGTTCGTGGAAGGATGTTGGGCAGTTCTGTTCCTGACAGTATAGATTCAAATAGTAAACCTAAGAATGACGAGTTACATGTCTTTGTACTCCATGCTCCAAGTAGGCGAAAAGGCGAGAAAGCATCCGAGCCTTATCGTCTTGAGGTTGCTTCCCGACTTTGTTCAAGTATAGACTCCATACGTGCCATTTCTCCTGATGTCAATATCTTTATCACGGGAGATTTCAACGATTATTCAGACAATCGTGCTCTCCTTATGTTGGCAGAGCATTCTATGGTTGAGGTATCCAAGGATGCGAAGGGGACAAATGGAGCATTGGGCACTTATCGCTATAAAGGAGAGTGGGGGAGTCTCGACCATATTTTCTTCTCCCAGTCATTCTTGGATAATTGCAAGATAAAATATTGCCGTATTCATGATTTGCCATTCCTTACGGAAGAAGAACCCAAGTTCGGAGGTGTCCGTCCTTTGAGAACATACCGAGGCTACAAATACAATTACAACGGATTCAGCGACCACCTGCCTCTCGTCATCCGTTTTGAATACTAATTTGACGTCAATTCGACGAATTCAAGGCAAATGCATCTACGATGCTGAACTGACAATAATTACCAATCTTCACAATCTTTTTCCAATAAGAAACTAGGCTTGCGCCCTGATGTAGAAAGTAAATTATAAGTAAATTAAACCAGTAAATTAATTTACTTATAAAATTTATTGCTCATTTGCTTTCCTATTAATATATTCGCGTAAGCGAGCCTTTCCTTTGATAAGATTGAGAACATGCGTAGCTTGTTGAGGCTTGCGAAAAATTATTGTCAGTTAAAAACATCTTGCTGTTTGTCTTAAGGGCTATTATTCGCTGAAACTCATCAAGCTAAAGCAAGTCATCGAACTCACGTTAATTTACGGATGTTCTGCTCATTCCTTCCTATGTTTTCCTTCTCCACATAAGCGTTTTTTTTAGAATTAATCGTTCAACACGTACACGCCCTATAAAAACGCTTGTAATTATACTGATAATTAATGAGTTAAGAGCGTGTATGTGTTTGTCTAACACATACACAACACATACACAAGTCGTCACGCTCTAATGTGTATGTGTTGTGTATGACTTGTGTATATGTTTGATAAACATATACACGCCACTAAACTGTCTGATTAACAAATTGTTATACCCTCATTTTTACCCCCGTGTATATGTTTGGCGTTTTATTCTAAAAAAAAGTTCACCTGTTATCTTTTTATACCATAACAGTAAGTCCGTTACAAGTCCGTTGTAAATCCGTTCCAGGTCCGTTCGGGAACTATAGGATCATGGGACTTACATGGGAGTTACATAGGACTTACATAGGACTTGGGTGGTAGTTGGTGGATTCCTCGTCTGAAATATGCAAAAATACCGCATATAAGTGTTAAAAAACTTGTTTCTCTTGTCGCATCCAAAATAAATGCTTATATTTGCAAATGTAATTTATTAGTTCTATTAACACAAAACTTTAATACTAATATGATGGAAAAGGAGATAATAGAAACTTATTATTTTAATCCTGCTGACTTTGATGAAAGTGGTAGGAGATATGGGGATGGGGTGTCTTTCCGTGATGTGGTTAAAGAATATGAACGGGATTTTCACAAATGCTATTCCACGGAATATGCCCTAAACCTCTATGCAAATTCTTGTACAATGGCTTTGTTGGCAAAATCTAATGATGCTGCTCCATTCCTAATATATGGGATGGAATTAACACGAGGAAAATCATTCGATGCTATTCAAGATCCTTACGTCAATCACGAAATGGAACAACATAGTAATAAGATATACGTATATGGTATTGATTCCGCATTTATGACGGAGTTCGATAAATATGGTTATCCCATATTGGATGATAATAGCGACATTCTCCCATTGACTCTTCTTGTTGATAATACCATGCGAGACGGAGAGTTGCGCTTGGCTGTCCCAACATTGGATGATGAGGATGAAACAGAGAATGTAATTATTGATGTACCACAATTTGAATATGCATGATGGATACAATAGTACCAGAAAGAAAGTGGCATCTGATTCGCAATGATAATGGCGAATGGATAAGTGATGATAATGCAGTTGAAGTTTCTAAAGAAGATGTTCAACGTCTAAAATTAATGGCAATGAGGGCAAATAATAATCTTTCTGTTCAACATGGAATAGAGGGACGCTTGTGGTGCTATAAACATGAGATTAATAGTTTTAATAAAAAATATAGAAATATGAAACAAACAGATCAAAACAAATTTATAAATGGAATAGCTACATTAGATGCCTGCCTAGACAAAGAGACTGGCATCTATAATGTATTAAAAGAACAGCCTGTGTGGTGGCAAAAACTCCTATCAATCAAAGGTGTATATGTTGAGATACGCAAAGGTGATATTGTGGATGTCTATTATGAAGGTGGGAGAATGGCAGAACTTAGATGCAAAAACAAAAGAATAACGGCTACTTGTCACCCCAAATATCTAGGGAAGAATGTTCCAACAGGTTCCAATCCGAAATATGTTGATTGCTTGGAGGTTCTAAAGAATAATCCGAGCTTCATAACCAAAAACATTCAAGCTAACTATTCCCAAAAGGAAAGGAAAGATGATGAAGATATAAGCGAGAAGAAGATACAGGGTGACATGATATGTAGGCAAAATCCAATATTCCTTGATTCGGAATTTGCTCATCGTTATGAGATTGGGAAACGAAATACAATTCGTTTTGACCTAGTTACAATAAAGAATAATAAACTAATCTTTATTGAGCTAAAGCGCATAAAAGATAACAGAATGCTCAATAAGGAAGATGACGAGCCCGAAATACTCAAGCAGATGGAAAAATATCAAAAGTTCATCAAAGTCAACAAAGACAAATTACTTGATTATTATAAAACATTATATGAGATAAAGAGTTCATTAAAATTGCCTGTTCCAAAATGTGAAATTGAAAAACTTTCTGTTTGTGAGATTCCACACCTTATGATAGTAGATACATACCAAAGCCATGGAGGGAGGAGAGACACCCGCATAACGCGAATGAAAGAGATACTTGACAAAGCTTCATTTTCCTATACAATCGAAAAGCAGATTACATATGAAATGAAGCAACAAAAACAACAAGAGTTATTCCGCAAGAGTATTACAAACAAAGGCTTTAAATATATTCTTGATGATAACGAAAGGGACAGGAATTTATACAACTGGCAAGATAAAGACTCAGTACAGAGGGTTAAAGACTATTTCAAGGAGAATAAGATAAAATGGTGGAATTGTTATTTTGATGCGCCCAAAGGACAGGAGCCAGATGGGTTGAATATTACCCGCCATCTTGTTTCATCGCAGATAGCTTGTATCAATCACCTCTTCTTTGTTAAGCATGATAAAGAAGCTGTGCTGTCACTTATCAATGGCATCAAAGATATGCCAGTGAAATTCAAGGATGTTTTGAGTATTCCTTGCGACAAAGGCTCTGATAATTATATCGCCTTCGAGGTGGTTGCAAGTAAGGATTATCTTCACGAAAAATGTTTAAAACGCGGAGAGTACTGCACATCTGTAGATGCTTTTGTATATGCCCTTGACGAGAACAATGAGCGTTGGCTCATTCCTGTTGAGTGGAAATACACAGAGACATATGAAAGAAATGATTTGTCAATAGAGTCAGACCCAAAGAAAGAACCTGGTAATGAGTCAAAGGGCAAAACACGATTATCCCGTTACTGCAATATTGATGGTGATAATCTAATAGGAAATAGCAAACAGCTCAAAAGCCTGATGGACTACAAACACAGCATCTACTTTCAAGAGCCTTTTTACCAGTTAATGCGTCAGACACTATGGGCCGAATGTATTTGCCGGAATAAGGATGAGAAAGTTCTTCCTGCTGAGCATTTCGTACATATTCATGTGTGTCCTACAGAGAATAAGGAACTCTTGAATAAATGGTATGCAGAAGTAACTGATAAGCCATCTCTGGAAGAGGCATGGAGAGAAATGTTGTCTAATCAATCATTATATCATTTGGTTGATCCAAAGGAATTGATGCAGCCCATAGCCAAGACATATCAAGAACTCTACAATTACTTACAAAGCAGATATTGGCAATGAAAATACTACATCTATCTGACACACATGGTAAACATCTTGAGTTGCCTCATTTGCCTGACGCTGATGTGGTTATTCATTCTGGCGACTTCACCTTTGCAGGAAGCGAAGAAGAGTCGTACGATTTTATGAACTGGTTCTGTGACTTGGCATATCGTCACAAGATATTCATCGCTGGCAATCATGATATGTGTATGTATGGGGCAGAAACGGTTGACGGATTGCCAGACGATGTTCACTACTTATGCAATAGTGGGGTAGTAATAGAAGGTGTCAAGTTTTATGGTTTGCCAATGTTCATAGAGGATTTTAATGATGGAAATCTTGACAGAACGATTAAGGATATTCCTACAGATACAGATGTTCTGATCACTCATCAGCCACCTTATGGTTTCTGCGATTTTTTTCATGGAGAGCATTGTGGTGACAGGCTTCTTCGTGATAAACTAAAAGAACTACCACGCTTGAAGAGCCATTTGTTTGGTCATCAACATGACGCCAATTCTGTTATGACTAATGATGGAGTTATTTACAGTAATGCCGCCGTGCTTGATAGTCATTACAACCTTATTGCATATCCAAGAATTATTGAATTATAAAAAATATAGTAATTCATAGATGTTGCAAATCCGAAAATGTGAGGGTAGGGGATTGGGATTACAAAGGCAGACTCTATATTATATAATGTATAGCCCTAAAACTTTCGATGTTTACTCTTGATATTTGTCAATTTTCGGAGGGTTTGAAAATTTTTCTGAAAATAATTCGGGAAAAATTTGGTGGGGTCAAAAAAAAGTAGTACCTTTGCACTCGCTTTCCGAAAAAATGAAGGTGCTAAATCTTCTTTCTGTGAAAGCGCAAGAAGAAAGAGTTCTTTGACAAGATTTACATAAACAGGAAGTAGTAGTACAAGAAGCAAGTGAGAGATCACTTGGGTAAAGAAACGAACCGATCAATTCGGCTTCCGCAAGGAAGCGATGAGAAAAGACTTCTTAATAATAAAGGATAGTCGTCCCGAGCAAGACAATACGATCTTCTAAGAAATTGGAAGATTACATTATAAAGACATTTTACAATGGAGAGTTTGATCCTGGCTCAGGATGAACGCTAGCTACA
>CAMJKP010000024.1 GCA_946406435.1 uncultured Prevotellaceae bacterium
GATGTAAACGTAATCGTGACAGAGCAGGGTGTTGCCGATCTTCGTGGTAAGAGTCCATTGGAGCGTGCACATCTCATCATCGAGAACTGTGCTCATCCAGACTACAAGCCATTGCTCCGCGACTATCTCAAGCTCGCTACTGGCGGTCATACTCATCACAACCTGCCTTGTGCATTCGCATTCCACGACACACTCCGTCGCAAGGGCGATATGCGTCTCACAGACTTCGCAGAATATGTAAAGGATTAAGTCCCGGAAAAAAATAATATAAGAAAATAGGTGTGCAAATCATGCACACCTATTTTTCTTTATCTCTATCTTTGGAGTGTTTTTATAAAACGATTCCCTTGTTACTCCCCATTATAATCTTTTCATACAAAGAAGAAACCCCTTCAAGGGTGAGGTTGTCTTTTTACCTTTCGATGTCTCTAAATGTAGGTCCAGATATTGACTATTTTATAATATTTCTATTTCTAAGTTCTATTATTAAATCTTTGGTAAATTCATCAGCACCAATGGAATTCATGTGACTTCCATCCGTAAAATAGTAGTCATTTCTCACATATTTTGGATTATTTGAGAAATCGATGAATTCAATACCCTTCTTTTTGCATAATTCAATTATTGGGGTAAGTTGCTTAGTATCCATTCCATACCAGATAGGCGAAACACAGAAAACGATTTTGTCTTCTAGAGATTCTGCGTATCTTTCCATATAATATAATTTCAGAGGGTCAAAATCATATGATTCTTTTTGCACATGATCTTCTTCTCTTATTTTTAATTTATCCATTTCCCCAGGTTGAGGCCAGAATCCATTTTTATTAGGACTGATTATGGGGTGGAAATAATCCATTAAGATCTCGATTATATGAGAATTATAGCGATACATGTTACTTAACATTTTCCATTGCTCTGTACTATCAACAGAGAGAAAAATGTCCTTAATCTCTTTTTTCGCATAATATGGTTTTAGCCAATTCAAATATCTATGGTCATCCTCGCCTTGAAGCAGGTCAAATTCCGGGTTGATGTCATATATGACCAATTTAGGAGTCATGCGTTTTTTGATCATCTGAAGTCTGCCATATAACAGGATTATACCATTCCCGTCTTGCCCGGAATTATAGCATGACATGTGAATAGAATCTGTGAAGATCTGAGGATTATAGTGATGCACGCAACGAGAGGAACCGCATAATAAGATGTCAGTCTTTAGTTCGTTACAAATGTAATTATCTCGTAACGTCATTCCACCCTTTGCATTAGTGTAAAAATAGTCAAATGTATAACCTGCTAAAACATCAATGCTGGCAATTATCGCCAGAAGAATAGCTGTTTTTATTATGAATTTTTTCATACTCTAGAAATTTGCATAAATGAATTGACCAGCATCAAAGACTCCTGTTAATAATATCATAATTATCACAGAAACATACGCAATCCAGCGAACGCTAACGTGCTTATTATTAAATAACTGTAATTTAGATGGGGCAAATTCATCAAACCAGTCTTTTATAAACAGGATTAATGTTCCCATAACAATAAAAGCAAATATGTGTCTTGAACCGATTTCCACGGTCATAGGCTGGTTGATGTCAAAAATATGACCTATCACACCAACGGCATCACCAATCGTTGGCATTCTGAAGAATATCCATGCGAAATTGACTATTAGGAAGGTTATAATAATCTTAACGCTTTTTCCAAAGCGCCCATACTCGCATTTCTGCTGACCAAGCATTTTCTCAATAATTTGACAGATGCCGTGCATGCAGCCCCATATGATGAAAGTCCAGTTTGCACCATGCCAAATACCACTCACAAGGAAAGTTACAAAGATGTTCCAATAATTCCGCAGCTTAGAGCAGCGACTGCCTCCCATAGGAATATAGACATAATCTTTCAGCCACGTTGAGAGCGATATGTGCCAACGATGCCAGAAATCAGTAACGCTAACAGCAAAGTATGGGCGACGGAAATTCTCTGTCAGTTCAAAGCCAAGAATTTTTCCCACGCCAATTGCCATTAATGAGTAACCTGCAAAATCAGCATAGATTTGAACTGTGTACAAAACACTTGCAACGAAGCATGTAAGTCCAGTATAGTTCTCATAATATGGCAACACCATATCCACAAACAGACAAACACGATCAGCCACAACAACTTTCATAAACAAACCCCATAACAGCATCTTCATTCCTTCTACTGCTTTATTGTAATCAAAGTGTGGGCGCAGGTTCTTCAATTGTGGGATAACGAGCGAAGCCTTGTTGATAGGACCTGATAGGATACTTGGGAAGAATGAGATGAAGAGTGCATAGGTCAGGAAGTCAGGCTCTGCTTTTTGTCGTTTGTAATATACATCCCACAAATAGCCCAATGCCTGAAACGTAAAGAATGAGATTCCAACAGGGATTGCCCAGTTCAGACCTTGCAAATGGTAGTTTAGTCCGATAACAGACAAAGCATCGCTAATGCTGTCGTTGATGAAATTGAAATATTTGAAGAATGCCAATGGCAATAATGCCAACAGCACTCCTGCAGTCAAAATCTTCTTGGGATTATTTGTCTTTTCTATGAGCAATGCCGAATAGTAGGTAACCAACGTCACGCCAAGTAATATCAGTACATATATAGGTTTAAATTGCAGATAGAGCAGATAACTCACAAGGAGTAGAAACATGTTTCGCATCTTACCATGCTTTGCAGGAATAGCGTAGTATAGCAGGAAGAGAAGTGGGAATAATACAATGAAGTTGAACGAGTTGAAAATCATCCGTCACATTTCTTTTTGCCTGTTGATACCCTTGATCAGGCTTTGTTTCTATTCTGTTCTTGTCGGCTACAAAAAAATGTGGGGTATCTGGCTTCTGTCTGTTTACTTGCTTTTCGAGTGTGGTAGTTCCTAATCGTCAAAAACAAAGTGGCAGCGACGCATTTCAAAATGTAGCACTCGCTCATTCTGTCGCTTCGATGATTTTACGAAATCATCGAAGAGTGAGTTTGCGAGTGCAAAGGTACAAATTTATCTGCAATTATTATCACACAGCTTGTAAAATATATAGCATTTATCAGTTTTTACTTTCTGTAATTGCCATGTGTGTCATGAACATGCTCGTTTGGCTGTCATATCTTCTCAAGAAAAGCCGTTATCTTCCGGCTTTTACCTTATATACTCCTTGTGGGAGTTTCTTCAGGTCTGTACCCATGTATTGCCCGATGATGCTGTATATCTTTTTAGAGGCAGATGTTTGGTGTTGGGTTATGCCTGTCGGATTCTTGGAGTTAGAGAAGTTGAAACTGATAGTGCTGTCAGCGTTTTCTGTGATGTCGGTTATCGGCTTACGCATAAACAATTTGCCGTCTGTGTTGGCATTGTATAGTCTTGCGGCCGGAATGCTAAAGTCGGTGAGGGCATTATTGCCTGACGTGCCGGGATAAGGATCTCCTTCAAAAGAGGTATAGAGGTCATCGTTGTCTGCATGGATGATAGTCAGACGCTGATGAGATGCTTCATTGTTCACCGTATTGTCTTCCCAAGCCTTTTGGTCATAGTCCACATGCAGAATGAGCAGTCCATGACCGTAGCCCGCTTCATCCCATGATGTGAGCTGACGATTCTCCAGAAGGTAGTATTCGTCATTATTGGCATCATTGTATATCACATACGCTTCGGGAGCTTCGGTGATAGGCTTCATACCGGTTACGCTGGTGGTGGCAGAAAGCTCTACGGGTTCAAGCCATCCGGCAGCCCAACGCTCGTATGAGGTATAACCGCATGGGCGATAACTGTCACCGTTATATGAGCCGTAATCCATAAGCGACCATGTTCCCATGCCAAAGTTAATGCCGATACCTGTATCGTATAAATCAGGCAATCCGAGACAATGGCTAAACTCATGGCACATGGTACCAATGCCATTCATCTTCTTGCCTGTAAAGTCCTTCAGCTCACTACTGCAAGCGTAGGTGTTAATCCAGACGTTATCCAAAAGAATGGCGCCCTCTCCACCATAGTTAAAATAATGTGCTGATTCAAGATCCCATTCATGCGAATATATGGCATAGGCAGGACCTCCCTGTTCTTCTGAATAGCCGGCATATATGATATACACCTGATCCATCTCTCCATCGCGATTCCAGTCATAGTCAGCATAGTTCACATCCTTGTCTGCGAGTTTCACGGCTTCAGTGACCATATCTCCGGGAAGGACATCATCATCTCTGTCGTCATTCTTGCCGTAGTATTTCATATCGTGCGAGAGGTCGTATGGACCTACTACGTCAAATTGTAGTTCAAACTTGCCGTATGACTGGTCTCTGAAGTAGTCGCTCACACTGCCCTGTGCCCCGTCCTTATTATATCCTTTCTCATTTGCAAGGGCAAGGAAGTCAGCGCGTTTGAAGGTGAACTTCTTGTCGGTGAAGTTGACGAGTATTACTAATCCTTTCTTCTTTCCGGTATAGCCCTCGTAGATGGTTTCGTCAGAGCCTCGTGTTGTGGCTGATGACATCTGTTTAGCTTTTGCAAGTCGGGCTCTCCTACTTTTGTTACGCATAGCCATGCGCTCTGTCATAGCCCTTTGGCGAGTGTCGAGTTCATAGAGGGAGAGGTAATGAGCCACGCCTGTATTATCTTCAGAGAGAGCCTTCCCCATATCGTCAACATACCAGTGCCCGTTTTCATCACCGACGAGCGTAGCCATTACTGTGGTACCGTCAGCAAGGGTAAGGGAACGCTTTATACGCTTTGCTGGCATGGCAAGGCATATAACTGATATAAGTGATAAAAGAAGAGAGAAATGTATGCGTTTCTTTGTATTCATTACGTTTTTTTGTTATTAGATTAATAAAAAGAACGGCACTGTCGGTTGACAAGTGCCGTTCCATCTGAGCACTCTTTATGAGTGTTATGGTTTTACCGACAATAGATTGTTCAGTATTGTTAGGAGCTTAATAGTGAGAATATTTTGTGAGAGTATAGTATTCAGAGGTTAAACCAGATTGGGTATGCCGGAAAACATTTGCAAAGATAATAAAAAGGTTGATATAAATCAAACTTTTCACGATTTTTTTTCGAAAAAAGTGATTTTTTCTCTTAAACGGCTTTATTTTCTCCCGAAATCAGCCGGAATTTCGCCCCATTTATCGGTTTGCCACTTGATAATCGGGTTTTTATACGTGTTGTTTCTCAACCACGCTTCAGCCCTTTCTATCATCTGATACAGTTTCTCCGTCTGGTCATTGCGGACAAGTGTTGTCTTGCACTGATGCTTTCTTACCCATAGCTGTGCATTGACCGAATCGCTGTATATAGGCATGGTGTCAAGACCTTTCTGCTTGAGCAGAGCCAGACCATGAACAATAGCAAGGAATTCGCCTATGTTATTAGTGCCATGTACTGGTCCATAGTGGAATATCTCCTTGCCGTCAGCGAGATACACCCCTCTATACTCCATTGCCCCAGGATTGCCTGAACAGGCAGCATCCACGGCTATAGCCATGCGGATAGCATCTGCTGGAAGGTTAGCAGGGTTGTAGTTGGGGCGCTCGGGCCTGGAAGCGGCAGAAGTGCTAGTTTCTCTAGTTTCACTAGAGCTACTAGAATCACTAGAATTACTAGTCTCACTAGTCCCACTAGCCAAGCTATACTCTTCTTCTCCCATCTCAAAGGCATCCTCCGCCTCTGCCTGTGTCTTGAATGATTTATACTTAGCCCCAGAAACGCCACTGACCGCCTCCTGACATGCTTCCCAAGAGGAATACACGCCAGGAGACGGTCCGTTCCATACTACGTAATATTTCTGTTTTGCCAATTTGCTTTATAAGTCCCCCTATGCAAGGGGATTTAAAGGGTCTTTACATCTTAGCCATTGCCTGCTCGAGGTCTGCGATGATATCCTCGGCATTCTCAATACCTACTGACAGACGGATAAGGTCTGGAGCAATGCCTGCCTCGCGCAACTGCTCTTCTGAGAGCTGACGGTGAGTGTGGCTTGCTGGGTGCAGAACGCAGGTGCGAGCATCAGCCACGTGGGTAACGATTGAGATGAAGTCGAGATTATCCATGAACTTGATAGCATCCTCACGAGTACCCTTCAAGCCGAATGCTATAACACCGCAGGTACCGTTTGGAGTGTATTTCTTTGCAAGCTCATAGTTCTTGTTTGAAGGCAGTGAAGCATAGTTCACCCAACCAACCTTCTCGTTCTTCTCAAGCCACTCAGCTACCTTCTGTGCATTAGCGCAGTGCTGACGCATACGAAGTGCGAGAGTCTCAAGACCGAGGTTGAGGAGGAATGAGTTCTGTGGAGCAGGAATGCTACCTAGGTCGCGCATGAGGTGGGTAACGAGCTTGGTGCAGTAAGCAGCCTTACCAAATGCCTTTGTGTATATTGTGCCGTGATATGACTCGTCTGGAGTGGTGAGGGTAGGGTACTTGTCTGCATGAGCATCCCAGTCGAAGTTGCCTGAATCAACCACACAGCCACCTACCTGAGTAGCGTGACCGTCCATGTACTTTGTTGTAGAATGAGTAACAATATCACAACCCCACTCGAATGGGCGGCAGTTGATAGGAGTAGCGAAGGTGTTATCCACGATCAATGGTACACCATGCTTGTGAGCCATCTTTGCGAAGCGCTCTATGTCGAAGATGTTACAACCTGGGTTAGAGATTGTCTCACCGAAGAAACACTTTGTATTTGGACGGAACTCCTTCTCGATGCGCTCATCATCCCATTCTGGGTCGATGAATGTGCACTCGATACCGAGCTTCTTCAGAGTAACGCCGAAGAGGTTGAAAGTACCACCATATATATTGTTGGCTGTGATGAAATGGTCGCCAGCCTCACAGATATTGAAGATAGCGTAGAAGTTAGCTGCCTGACCAGAGCTTGTGAGAACTGCACCAACACCGCCTTCGAGGGCTGCAATCTTCTTTGCCACAGCATCGTTGGTTGGGTTTGCCAGACGAGTGTAGAAATAACCGCTGTCCTTGAGGTCGAACAGACGAGCCATCTGGTCGCTGGTGTCATACTTGAATGTTGTGCTCTGATAAATTGGTAACTGCTGAGGCTCTCCCTTTGTAGCCTTCCATCCGCCGTGAATACAAATAGTTTCGAGATTCTTCTTCATTTCTATATTTCAGCCCCCCATATTCCCCCGAGGGGAAGACTTTTTTATAGTATCAGAGCGTATAGGTTCTTTTACTATAACCGCTGGAGCAAATGCGGGATAAATGTTACAAAAGATTTTTTCTTAGTTTATTTAGGGTGCAAAGGTACATATTTTTGAGGAAAATACCAAAAAAATAGTGGAAAAAAAGACCCACCCCCTTGCCCCTCCCGTAGAGGGAGGGGAGTAGTTAGTTATATCAACCTGTCCGAAGCCAAAGTAAAATCATTAAGTGATGATACACAAGCTTTTCGGCAACAAAGAAATCTATCTACTCCCCTCCCTTTACGGGAGGGGTAAGGGGGTGGGTCTTTTTTTCTTTAGAATATATGCTGCACGAACTCAGCGAAGCATCTTCTCCATGTGAGCCACTCGTGGTGTGTGCCCTGTGATGGGAAGTAAGTCACATTGATGCCCATCTCCTTCAGGTCCTTTGTCATCTTCTCAGCACCGAAGTTCTCCTCAGAGCCCATGCCCATGAAGAAATACTTCACCTTGCTGTTGAATGCGTTGGCATCAGCGAATACGCCGTTAGCGTATGTCTTGAGGTCAAGACCGAAGATAGCACCGCTGAATGTGCCGATATAAGCGAACTTGTCGAGGTTGGCTGTGGTGATGTCGAGAGTCTGCTTACCACCCCATGACAATCCTGCCATACCGCGGTTCAGTCGGTCGCTCTTTGTGCGGAAGTTACCGTCGATGAATGGGATAATATCTGTGAGAAGCACGTTCTGGAATGAAGCACCGAACTCCTGCATTGACTCGCCCTTCTTAGAGCCGAAGCCGTAGTCGCAGTTACCGTTATCCATAACCACAATCATCTCCTTAGCCTTGCCCTGAGTGATGAGGTTATCCATTATGTACTGCATCTTACCCTGTGTGCTCCAGCCTGTCTCGTTCTCTGCCATACCATGCTGCAAGTAGAGAACAGGGTACTTAGCCTTCACGTTCTTGTCATAGCTTGCAGGGGTATATACGAAGCAGCGGCGCTCGCGGTTCTCTACTGATGACCAGTAGCGGCACTCACGCACCTGACCACGCTTTGCATTTGCGTTTGGCTGATAGAGGGCAATCTCCTCGTCGGTCATAGTAGCACCGTGCATTCTTGCCATAAGAGTAGAGTTGTCCTTGATGTTAACGTCGATATCGATAGTACCGCACATCTTACCGCAACCGAACACAGCCTTTGAAGATGGGTCGATGTAGTTTGTGCCGTCGATGGTGAGGAAGTAGTAGTGGTTACCGCAAACCAATGGGTCTGTTGTAACTGTCCAGAAACCTGTTGAATCCTTCACCATAGGGTATTTCTTGCTACAGATGTCAGCAGCCACGTACTTTGCCTGTGGTGCGAGAACACCGAACTGCACACGACCGTCCTTGTCAATCTTTGGATATTCCTGACATGGAACTGTTGTGCTTGCCACCTTGAATGACTCCTTGTTGAGAAGTGACATCATAACGTTGGCATATCTGCGACCGAGCTCACGATAGCCGTCGGCTGTGAAGTGGAGCTTGTCAGGACGACCCTTACATCCGAGTGAAGAAACTGGATATGCTGTTGGGATAGTCTCATGAATCCTGTCGATGATAGCATTGTGATGGAAGCAGCAACCGCCGTCCTCCTCAGTCATAAGCTCACCAACGAGCAATGGGCAATCCTCAGCCTTCAGACCAAGCTCCTTGAGCATACGGTCATAAACCAGCTTCACGCGCTGAGGCCAGTCCTTCTGGTTGTTGTCGGTACAACCCTGATGAAGAAGGATACCCTTGATAACACCCACCTTCTGAGCTGCCTTCGCACACTCCATGAGTCGGCGCATAGGTGCATCGTCATATTCCTTACAGAAATTCTTGAACCAGTCAGCCTGCTTTGAGATATACTCCGTTGTCTTGTCCTCGTCGAAGAGGTCGATACTTGCACCGCCTACTGCAACGTTGATAACACCTACCTTGATATCCTCAGGAAGCTGCTCCACGAGAGAGCGACCGAAGTAGTCGGCAGGAGTAAGACCGGTCCATGCACGGCACAATGGTGGTACGGCAACATACCACTGTCCCTTCTTACGGCCTGTGGTCTTCATATCCACGGCGGCCATCATGCGGAAGCGAGGACTCAGGTTGTCGCGATCCTGTGGCTCAATTTTCGCATTTCCCTCCATATTCGACTGTCCGAAGCAGAGGTAGATGTGGAAGTTAGGGTCGAACTTGTCAGGCTGAGGCATCTCGCCTGCCTGCTTGTCGCCGTCGTTGTAGTTAAGAACTTGGTTTTTCTCATAGAAATTCTGCACATCCTGTGCCATAGCCATGCCTGAGAAGAGCATAGCGCTTAGGGTTAAACCCATGAGTTTTGCGTAAAATCTCATTTTTCTTATTGTTTTGGTTTTGGTTATCTCGTTTAGAAGTTAGAGGCTAAAGGCAAATGGCTAATGGCTAAAGACCTTTGACCCTCGCCTTTCGCCTTTTGACTTTCGCCTTTTGCCATTAGACTGCAAAGTTACTCTTTTTTTTCCTAATGCCCAAATTCATATTGAAAATATGAGATTAATTAACATTAGTGTTTTGCCGTAGCATGAACATAGACGAAAAGGTATGGCATAGGTTTAAGTGTAGCGTCCATTTATATGTAGGTGAGAGGGGAAATCATTAAATTTTATCTTTCAAAATAATCTTGATAGGTGAATTGTCTTTTATTATTCTTAGAATGTTATTTTCCTCTGCTGTTCCTTCATTTTCCCAAAATGTATATTGACCTTTTGCGGTAGTAATTGCGATGCCATTATGTGTTAGTCCTTTTTTGACTATTTGGACTATTTTTTCAGGATTTTTTTTTGATCGAGCAAAAATTTGTTTAGCATCATTTTCTTGCAACCTGTCTATATTTGTTTTGAGTATGCTCAAATCTTCTTTGCTAATTTTTCTTGTTGGTATGGTGTCTTTTTCTGACTGTGGTAAAGAATCTTGTGATAAATACAATAGTGATTTTGAATCGAGAGGTAATGGTTCCCCTTTTGACAAATAATGACAGATACTATCTGATGCAGAACTTAAATACAGAGAAATCACTCCATATTTATCCACTTCCAAATAATAATGGGGAGTTTTCCCTGCTGTAGAAAATATATAGCATGAACATAAAAGATTCTCTTTTGGATCTTTTTGGCATGATGTGTATGATAACGAAATCATCAATAACACAAAGAAGATGCAAATATTTTTCATTAATCGTTCCATCTTAATTCCCAATAATGAAATCCTTTACTTTCTGCTTTAGCCTCAAGTCCGTTCTACCTCCGTTGCAAGTCCGTTGTAAATCCCTTCCAAGTCCCATTTAAGGAACGGAGTAGAAGCGAAGGAAGAGCGAAGGATTAGCGAAGGTAAGACGGAGGTAATAGGTTGGTGTAATACCCTTGCAAAGAAAAAAATCAAAAAGTTTTTAGAGCGAGTATTACACCTTTTGTTGTTGTGAGTGATATTTTGTTTGATTATCAGCGCGTTAGATGAGGTGTAATACCCTTGAAAGTATTACACCATTTAGGGCGATTTGGTGTAATACTGGTGTAATACTTTCAGGGGTATTACACCAAGGCAAACAAATTGATTAGCAATTATTTAGTGTGCTCAAACCTGCAAAGGTGTAATACTCGGCATTGAAAACTTTTTGAAAAATAGTATTACACCAAGTTTCGCATAGTTCAAGTTGGAAGTGAAAAGTGAATAATGAATAATACTTAATACTGGTGGACACCTTTATGAGACTTTCGCTATGGTTCCAATCGGCGACAGAAGTATTATTCACTATTCGCTATTCACTTTTCACTTAATATGGCAGCATGGCAAGCATATCGGCGAATTTGTCGATACCCTCCTCAAGTTTCTTGCCGATCATCATCTTCATCATCATGTTGAGATCAGCCTTGAGGGTGAGGCGCATCTTTGAACCGCCTGTGCTTACTGGCAATACCTGAATCCAGAGATTTGCATCTACCGGTGACTGCTCTGTAGCGAATTTGATACATTTGTTCTCCTCGCGCTCAATGATGTTGAGGGCTATGGTGCCTATCATTGGGGCTGGGATGGCGATGCGGTCGGCAGAAAGTTCTACCTCCTTGAGTTTCTCAAGCTGTGCTGGGTCCTGACCTGCTTCCTTCATCTTCTCTGCCACCATTGGGTTGTTGGCTGCGTTTTCGAGAATAGGACGGAAGTTCTCAAGATTACTCAGCGTTGCATATACTCGCTCAACAGGTGCGTTGAGCATCTTTATCTGACTTTCGTATTTTGACATTTACTACTATTAATTTTGGTTGCTTACGCCAATTAAAAAAACAGGATAAAACCAATTAAAACAAAGTAAAACCTTTTACAATTTAAAAGTATCCTATACTATCATCTTCTGGGTCATAATAATATTTCTCGCATTCATCCATAACAGGAAGGAAATTATATAGTATTCCTATCCTGATTTTTGCTGCTCGCATATATGCCCAGAGTTGAAGACGTTCGTGAACTCCTATTTCGTTAATTGCTTTACACTCAACGAAAACTTTATCTTTTACGAAGAAGTCCACACGCATCTTTGTGTTTAAGACAACGCCTCTAAATTTTGGATTGAAATAGTATTCTTTCTTGAATGGAATATTGGCTTGCTTAAATGCGATTTCCAATGATTCCTGATAGATATATTCTGTTAGCTCAGGACCTTGTTCTTTATGTACCTCTTGACAACATCCTACTATGTCATAGACATATTTCTTTAATTTAGCTTTCAGAACAGGTTCTATTTCTTTCCTTTCAAACATAAAAAGTTATTGTTTTCTATGTTTTCTTTTGTTTAAATTTGTTTTTGTAAATGGCGAAAGCAACCTGTCATTAATTTTATTTAAGGTCGTTACGCCAATTGGACGGATCCTTACGCCACTCTGCGAGAACGGCGAGGTCTTCCTCCTTGATATAACCGGTCTTGGCTGCGATGGCGGTAGTGTGCTCGTAGTCAGAGAGGGTGACGAGACGGACACCTGCCTTCTTGAATGCCTCTTCAGCTACAGGGAAACCGTAGGTGTAGCTTGCTACCATACCTACAACCTCGAAACCTGCCTGACGGAGGGCATCAACAGCCTTGAGTGAAGAACCGCCTGTTGAGATAAGGTCCTCGATGACTACAACCTTGGCACCCTCTGGGATAGTACCCTCAATCTGGTTACCCATGCCGTGATCCTTTGGCTTTGGACGAACATAGCAGTAAGGGAGGAGGAGCTCGTCGGCTACGAGAGCACCCTGTGCGATAGCACCTGTTGCCACGCCTGCTACGGCTGTTGCCTCTGGGAACTCGGTGTGAACGAGGTGAACAAGTTCCTGCTTAACGAATGAGCGAAGCTCTGGATAGGCAAGAGTCTTGCGGTTGTCTGTGTAGATTGGTGACTTCCAGCCTGATGCCCATGTGAATGGATCGTTTGGCTGTAACTTGATTGCCTTAACGGCGAGCAGTTTCTCTGCGAATGCGTTTGATACTGACATATAAAGACCCACCCCCTTACCCCTCCCGTAGATGGAGGGGAGTAGTATGTATTTTTCCCGCAGAGGTGGTTGACGGGGATAAATTGTTATTATTATTTCTAAGGAATAGACCTTCCCCTTGATTTGAAGAGTGTATCTACTCCCCTGACACATACTCCGATGTTATCAACATCGGACTTCCATTTATGTGAGGGCGGTCTCTTTTTCAATCAACTCAATCAGCTTCTCCACGGCGTTGGCTTCGGGGATTGACTTCTCCACGCAAACTTTGTTCTTGTAGAGGGAAATTTTGCCCGGACCTGCACCTACATAGCCGTAGTCTGCGTCTGCCATCTCGCCCGGACCGTTTACGATACAGCCCATGATGCCGATTTTGAGAGTTGCAAAGCATGGATTCTCTGCCGACTTTGCCTTGATAGCCGCTTTGATGCGTGCTATGGTGCCTTGAAGGTCGTAGAGGGTTCTGCCACAACCTGGGCATGAGATATACTCGGTCTTGGTGAACTTCACACGAGCTGCCTGAAGGATACTGTCCGATAACTCGGTTAGAGTTGAGGGGTTAGAGGTTAGAGTTGAGGAGTTGGTTATCACCAAATCCTTTGCCTTTCCGTCGATGAGGAGGGCACCTGCGGTCATAGCTGCCTTGAGCTGGAGGTCTTCGAGGGAAGACTCGTTGAAGTCAAGGTAGAGAGTGCCGTTTTCGATACGGGCGTTCTCGCGCTTCTCGGCACATTCTGGGATGAATGACACGAGTTTCTTGGCAACAGGAATCTCGCACTCAGGCTCTTCGGAGAGGCTTACGCGGATAGTGTCGCCTATGCCTTCGGTAAGAAGGGCGCCGATACCGACAGCGGATTTGATACGTCCGTCCTCACCTTCGCCAGCCTCGGTAACGCCAAGGTGGAGAGGGTAGTGCATATCCTCTTCGTCCATCTTCTCGACGAGCAGACGAACAGACTGCACCATAACAACCGTGTTGCTAGCCTTGATGCTGATGACCACGTTCTGGAAATCCTCATCACGACAGATGCGGAGGAACTCAAGACATGACTCTACGATACCGGCAGGGGTATCGCCATAGCGTGACATGATACGGTCGGAGAGAGAGCCGTGGTTTACGCCAATACGGACGGCTGTGTTATGCTCCTTACAGATATTAAGGAAAGGCACGAAGCGGTCACGAATCTTCTGAAGCTCCTGAGCGTATTCCTCGTCGGTATATTCCAGTTTCTTAAAGACACGCGCAGGATCAACATAGTTGCCCGGATTCACGCGCACCTTCTCGCAATAAAGGGCAGCCACATCGGCCACGTTAGCGTTGAAGTGAACGTCGGCCACGAGTGGGGTCATGATACCCTCAGCCTTCAGCGCAGCAGAGATATTCTTCATGTTCTCTGCCTCGCGAGAGCCTTGTGTGGTGAGTCGCACGAGTTCACCTCCAGCCTCAATGATACGCTTTGCCTGTGCCACACAAGCCTCCGTGTCATTGGTGTTGGTCGTGGTCATGGATTGCACCCTTATTGGGTGTTGGGTGTTGG
The DNA here is from genome assembly GCA_946406435.1 of uncultured Prevotellaceae bacterium. GTDB lineage: Bacteria > Bacteroidota > Bacteroidia > Bacteroidales > Bacteroidaceae > Prevotella. The sequence goes on from CAMJKP010000024.1 coordinate 14,229, forward strand.
GTGTTGGGTGTTGGTCACCACAATATCCGCCACCTATAACTATATTGCCAACCTTTGTAGGAGTTGTTAATCTTCTTTGCATAGTAGATAAATCCAAGTGAAGAGTTTAAGTGATAATTTACTATTTAACTATTTACTATGTACTATTTATTTACAATTTGTTTGATGTACTATTTTTCGTTGGCAATAAAAATTGTGAATTTATTAAATAGTACACAAATAGTAAATAGTAAATTCGTAAATAGTAAATGGACAATTAATTTGTCTTAAACTCGTACTTCACCTCTGCGAGGTCCTTGTTTGCCTTCTCGATCTTCTTGCCGAGACCAGACTTGTATTCCTTCAGACGGCCAGCGATTTCTGAATCAGAGAGGGCGAGCATCTCCATAGCGAGGATAGCTGCATTCATAGCGCCATTTACACCAACTGTTGCTACAGGAATGCCAGGAGGCATCTGAATGATAGAGAGCATAGCGTCAAGACCGTCGAGCATACCCTTGATAGGCACACCGATAACCGGAAGTGTTGTGCTTGCTGCAATAACGCCCGGAAGAGCTGCTGCCATACCTGCTGCTGCTATGATGACGCGGATACCGCGCTCCTCAGCACCACGTGCAAATGCCTCTACTGCGTCAGGAGTACGATGAGCAGAAAGAGCATTTACCTCGAAAGGAATCTTCTGGTCGTTAAGGAAGGTCATAGCCTTCTCCATTACAGGCAGGTCACTTGTGCTGCCCATGATAATGCTAACTATTGGTTTCATTGTTCTATATCACTAAAATTGTTATAAAGCTTATTACTGTACCTATCAGATACCCGTACACCACCTCGTGCAAAGAGTGCTGACGAAGTATCATTCGGCCTGTGCCTACGAGTCCGGCAAGTATCAGAAGCACGCATAGCCACCAGAGCGGGTTAAAGTCGAAGAGCTCGGCAAAGGCAACAAGACTGCCTGTGAAGCCTCCTATAGCTGTTGTGTGGGTTGATATCTTGAACCAAACGTTTATGGTTGCACAGAGAATCTGGATGAACAAGGCCGCTACAACTATTGAGCTCATGAAATGAGGGCAATGGAAATAGTTGAGTATGTAGAAGCACATGAAATAGCACATGATAGAGATAACGTATGGCACCATACGTCCCTCCCTCGTCAGAAGTCTCAGCATAGACCATCCCTGATACTTCCTATAGAAATGAATCAGAATCGTAGGAATGAGGATTGTGCAGAGATATACTATCAGCAATACTCTCAGCATATATGATAGTGGTAGCAGACTCAGGTAGCTGAACGAGAAGAGCGCTATCATGCCAACCAAAGGCATATAGAAAGGAGTGAAGATTATACTCATAATCCTCGCAGCATTCACAGAAAGCCTAAGCATCTTGTTCACACCCCTTCTTGAGCGCGAACCTTTTTTCTGTGTCAATACCTGTGTCTGTTCCATTTCTAATTGTTTTTATCTAAAGGAGTAATAAGGAGTACAAGGAGTTCTTCTTTGGGGTTATCAGGTTTTAAGGTTTGTGGGTTCTAAGGTCGGAGAGCTTTTGAATGTCTAAAGTCTTTTGTCTTTTGCCGTTTGCCTTTCTGACCTTCTAACCTCTAACCTTCTAACCTCCAAACCGGTAAAGACCTCTAACCTTCTAACCTCTAACCTCCTAACCTTGAAGAACTACCTTCTCAACCTTGCTACCGGTATTCCGAGAGCCTCCCTATACTTTGCCACCGTTCTTCTTGCGACTGGGAATCCCTGTTTCTTCAGTTCCTTTGATATGGCGTCATCGCTTAGAGGATGCTTCTTGTCTTCTGCCTTGACTATATCTGCAAGGGCAATCTTTACCTTTCGGTTCGACATCTCCTCCTCGCCTTCCTTGCCAAAGCTTGAAGAGAAGAAATGCCTGAGCTTGAAAATGCCCCAAGGCGTCTCGGCATATTTCGCGTTGCATACTCGTGAAACGGTACTTACGTCCATGCCTATCTTCTCGGCAATATCCGTCATAGTCATAGGCACGAGGTCGGCCTCGTCGCCATCGAGGAAGTATTTATGCTGCATCTTTATGATAGCCTGCATAGTCAAAGTCAACGTCTTCCTTCTTCTTTCTATGGCATCAATATATCCTCGTGCTCGCTCCACCTTTTCCTTGGTATAGAGCAGAGCCTCTTTTTCCATACGGTTCAGCGACTTGCTATTGTTCTGATAGCCGAGCATCTGCTGCTCGAAGTCGCGTGAGATAAACAGCTGAGGCAGTTCCCCGTTGTTGAGGGTCATAGTCACCTGTCCGTTCTCGTCGGTATCTATGATAAAGTCCGGAGTAACCTGCTGAATGCTCCTTCCCATCGTCTCGCCAAGCGAAGCTCCCGGTCTTGGGTTCAGTTTCCTAAGTTCCTTTATAACCTCCTCAGCCTCATATTCCGAAGTCTTCAGATGCTGACGAATCTTCTCCCAATGTTTCTTCGTAAAGTCGTCGAAATAGTCGCGTATAACCCTCCTCATTCGTCGCGTGAGTCTTGAATCCTCACGACGGGCTATCTGCAGAAGCAGACATTCCTGCAAAGAGTTTGCCCCAATACCCGCAGGGTCGAAGCTCTGGAGAATCTCGAGTACGGTCTTCACATCCTTCTCGGTAACGTCAAGACCTTGATAGATGGCGAGGTTCTCGCTGATGAAAGAGATCTCCGAGCGCAAGAAACCGTCATTATCGAGAGAGCCTATGAGGTATTCCATTATCTGACGCTGGGTGTCCGTAAGGTCCTCCTCGCTGACCTGTTCCTGAAGCTTGTCATAGAACGACTGGGTATCGCCATACACCATCTCCTCCTGTTCTGCTCCCGTCTGGTTGCTGTCTCCGTAAGCTCGGTAGTCGCTTGCCATACGGTCGTCGGAGTCTATGCTGTCAAGGGCAGAGTCAAGAGCCTCCTCCCTGTCCTCGCGTTCTGTCTGTGCGTCGAAGTCCTCATCCTCACCCTCGCCGATACCGTCGCCCTCATTCAGGCTCGCATTAGGGTTGAGGTTATCATTCTCGTCCGGATTAGTACTCTCAAGGGCAGGGTTCTCATACAGTTCAGTCTTGATGTTCTCTTCCAGTTGGGCAAGAGGCATCTCCAGCAATTTCACCTGCAGAAGTTGCTGCGCGGTAAGTCGCTGTTGCTGCTGTTGTATCAGAGCCTGTTCCTGTGTGAGTCTGTTTTCGAGTGCCATATTTTTAGGGGTTATGAGGTTTAGATGGTTTGGGGGTTCTCAGGTCAGAATGTTTTTGAAATTAAGAGATTAAGAAATTAAAAAAATAATTTTCAATTTTCAATTCTCCATTCTCAATTGTTTAAGACCTTATAACCTTAAAACCGAAAGACCTTAAAAACCTTTCTAATAATGAGTGCAAAGTTAATAATTTTATATCTATCCGCAAAATTTTTGGAGATTAATTTGCAAAAACCGAAAAAAACTATTACCTTTGCAACCGCTTTCCGCCCAGATGTTGGAATCGGTAGACAAGTCGGTCTCAAACACCGATGCTGAAAGGCGTGCGGGTTCGACCCCCGCTCTGGGTACAAGCAATATTGCATAAGCCTTTGCAAATCAAGTGTTTGCAAAGGCTTTTTCTTTTTAGGGAAAGTAAATTGGAGGTTTCAGAAAGTAAATTAGCAGAGAAACAGTAAATTCTTAGCAGCAAGCTGCTAGTTACGGAACAAAAATTTTTCACGATGACCAGAAAATTTAACCCAGAAAATTATATTTTATAACGCAAAGCCGCTAAGTCGCAAAGTTTTTTCTTGAACACAGATAGCACAGATTAAAGAGATTTTGTCGCTTGCGCTCGTGATTAATATCCCTAAAATCCCGAATATCTGTGTTCGAAAAAATTAATGTTTCAATTAATGTCTTAATTAACGTCCAATTAATGTTGTGAGAAAAAATGCCTTACGGCGAAACATTAATTATGACATGAATTAAAACGTTAATTCTGACATTAATATCTTTTCTGAACACGAAATCCACGAAAGAAACGAAATTTTTCGTTTATTCTGTACATTCTGTGGTCAAAAAATAAAACTCAGTGTCTCCGCGTTTAGAATTTCCATTTTCTGGGTTAAATTTTCTGGCCATCGTGAAGAACTTGCTTTAGCTTGGTGAGCTTCGCGAACAATTAATGTGATTTTAATGGGGTATTATACGTTTCGCTCCGCGAGATAACATTAATATCCACACTTGCGTAGCTTGATGAGCTTTGCGAATAAATACCACATTAATCTCGCATTAATTGTTTTCAGATAAATCAGATAAATCCGTTTCCCTTTTTTCTTTGAACACGGAAAACACAGATTTTAAGGATAATCTCGCTTGCGCTCGTGATTGACATCTGTGTTATCCGAGATATATCTGTGGTCAATAAAAATAATTTAATGAATTAATTTACTGTTTTAATTCCCTCCAAATTTTCTTTCCAAGTATCTCCGCGCAAGCGGAAATTTTCCTTTCCGTCTCGCCCCTTCATTCCCCTTCTTTTCGCCGTAGATACTCCATCGTTACTCCATCGTTACTCCATAGTAAGTCCATCGTTTCGATGGAGTATCGATGGACCAGCGATGGAGCAGCGATGGAGCAACCACGAAGGTCGAGCGTTGTCAAGAGGGATTTTCAAACGCAGAGACGCTGAGACGCTGAGTTATCTTTCTTTGCGCCTTCGCGCCTTTGCGTTAAATCATTTTGAGAGGAAAAACGATTTTTTGCGTGAAAATTTGGCGGTATCAGATATTTTGTGTATTTTTGCATGCAATTAGTGTGTTGACAACAATAAATCTGTAAACCCCTAAAACTAAAACATATATGAGAAAGAATTTACTCCTTCTTTTACTCACCCTTTTTTCATTCTCTGCAATTCATGCGGAGATAGATTGGAATCTGTCTGATGATGGTACGTTGACCATATCAGGAAGGAATATTCATATGCCTGATTATGAAATTCCTTTTGAAACTCCTTGGCATGATGATCGGTTGAAAATCGAGACGGTTGTAATTGAAGATGGTGTGATCAATATTGGAAAAAATGCTTTCTTTGACTGCTCAAATCTCTCCTCTATTACAATCCCTAACTCCGTGACGAGTATTGGAGATAATGCTTTCTATGGTTGCTCAGGTCTCACCTCTGTCACTATAGGTAACTCCGTGAAGACTATTGGAGTTGCTGCTTTCAATGGATGCAGCAGTCTCACCTCTGTCACTATAGGTAACTCCGTGACGAGTATCGGAGGTGCTGCTTTCGCTGGTTGTTCAAGTCTCACCTCAATCACAATCCCGAACTCCGTGACAAGTATTGGACAGGCGGCTTTCAAGGGTTGTTCAAGTCTCACCTCAATCACAATCCCAAACTCCGTGACGAGTATTGGAGATTTTGCTTTCGAAGGTTGCTCAAATCTCACCTCAATCACAATTGGCAACTCTGTGACGAGTATTGGAGATTTGGCTTTCGTTGACTGTTCAAGTCTCACCACTATAATTGTAGAAGAAGGAAATACAAAATATGACAGCAGAGACAATTGTAATGCCATAATAGAAACGAAATCCAATACTTTGATTTTGGGATGTAAGAATTCCATTATTCCGAACTCCGTGACGAGTATTGGAGAGAATGCTTTCTCTGATTGTTCAGGTCTTACCTCTATCACAATTCCAAACTCCGTGACGAGTATTGGAGATTGGGCATTCCATGGCTGTTCAAGTCTCACCTCAATCTCAATTCCGAACTCCGTGACGAGTATTGGAGATAATGCGTTCCATTATTCAGGTCTCACCTCAATCACAATCCCAAACTCTGTGACGAGTATTGGAGAGTATGCTTTCTCTCTTTGCTATGGTCTTACTTCAGTCACAATCCCAAACTCTGTGACAAGTATAGGAAAGGCTGCTTTCTATGGTTGCTCTGGTCTCTCCTCAATCACTTTTGAGAGAAGTACACCTCCAGATTTTGAAAAAAAAGTTTTTGATGGTCTCAATAAATCCATCCCCGTATATGTTCCATTTGGCAGCATAGAGGCATATAAGAATGCGTTGGAAGGTCAGGGCTTCTCAAGTCCAAATATAAAGCCACTTCCGCTATACCTGACTGGTAGTGAGTCATATACCCAAAATTCGCAGATTGATGATATAGATGTTTCCTTTACCCGAAATTTCGGTGGGTACTGGGAGTCAATATGTATTCCTTTCTCTCTGGAATATAAGGACTGGAAGGATGATTTCGAGGTGGCTCGTATAAATGCTGTTCACCAGTATGACGATAATGATGATGGAAATATAGACAGGACCATATTGGAGTTTGTAAAAATGAAGAATGACGATTCTGTTATTGAGCCTAATACTCCTTATCTCATCAAGGCAAAGACTTCAGGCAAGAAGACGATATCCGTAGAAAATACAACTGTATATGAGGCAAAGGCAAATCAAATTGAATGTACAACCACTACCGAAAGTTTCATCTTTACAGGTATTTACAAGATACTGTCTCCTTGGTCTATTTGGCAATTGGCAACAGGCGGAAATTACGCTATGAATGAAGGTAGTCTAAGTAAGTTGACTGCCCAAAGTAACATTGGTCCTTATCGTTGGTACATGACGAGGGAAAACCGTAAATCTGCTTATGGCATAAATAACAATAATACGGCAAAGGAGATCTCTATCAGAGTGGTTGGTGAAGAGACTACTGGCATAGCTAACATCCAACACGCATCTCCTAACACCCAGACCTACGACCTTAACGGCAGAAGGGTGAATGAGAATAACCTCAAGCCGGGAATGTATGTCAAGAACGGAAGGAAAGTGATAGTGAAGTAATTCACGGGTTATGAGGTTAGAAGGTTATAGGTTAGAGGTCAGAACGGCAAAAGACTTTAGACCTTAGACATTCCTAAACCCTTCCAACCTCAAAACCCTTTAACCCCATAAACCCCTTAAACCTAAAGAAAATGCTAAAGAATTTACTACTTCTTTTATTCTGCCTTTTCTCATTCTCCGCAATTCATGCGGATGATGATGATTTTGCATGGAAATTGGAAGGTGGCACGTTGACCATATCTGGAACGAGAATGCCTGATTATACATCTTTCAGCGATGTTCGTTGGTATGATAATTGTTACGAAATTGATAAAGTTGTAATCACAGATGGTGTGACGAATATTGGAGCTTGGGCTTTCGGTTGTTGTGATTATGTAACCTCTGCCATAATTCCGAACTCTGTAACGAGTATTGGAGATTATGCTTTCTTTGGCTGCAATTATCTTGGTTATGATATAACTATTCCAAATTCTGTGACGAGTATTGGAGATTTTGCTTTTGGTGATTGCAGACATCTTGGTGTTTATACTATAGTTACCATTCCAAGTTCTGTGACGAGTATTGGAGAGTACGCTTTTCATCATTGCTCAGGACTCACGTCAATCACAATTCCTAACTCCCTGACGAATATTGGTAAAGGTGCTTTTGAAGGTTGCACAGGCATCACCTCTATAACTGTAGAAAAAGGAAATACAAAATATGACAGCAGAGACAATTGTAATGCAATAATAGAGACTTCTTCCAACAAATTGATTCTGGGGTGCAAAAATACTGTTATTCCGAACTCTGTAACGAGTATTGGAGAACGTGCTTTTGAGGGTTGTTCTGGTCTCACCTCTGTCACTATCCCAAACTCCGTGACGAGTATTGGAGAACGTGCTTTTTACAATTGTTCTGGTCTCACCTCTGTCACTATCCCAAACTCCGTGACGAGTATTGGATTAGGTGCTTTTCTTGGTTGCTCGGGTCTCACCTCAATCGAAATTCCTAACTCTGTGACGAGTATTGGTGGTTATGCTTTCGATGATTGCTCAGGTCTCACCTCTATAATAATCCCGAACTCTGTAACGAGTATTGGAGATCGTGCTTTCTCGAGTTGCAAAGCTCTCAGCTCTATAACTTTTAAGGGAAGTACACCTCCAACGTTTGGGAAAGATGTTTTTAAGAATGTCGATAACTCCATCCCCGTATATGTTCCTGCTAATAGCGTAGAGGCATACAAGAATACATTGGCTGGCTATGGATTTTCAAATATAAAGGAATTTACATCAATATCTCTGAATGATAACAGTAATGCATATACTCGAAATACGCAGATAGATGATGCAGATGTTTCTTATACCCGAGATTTCTCTAAGTATTGGGAGCCTCTGTATATTCCTTTCTCTTTGAAATACGAGGATTGGAAGGATGATTTCGAGATAGCTTATATAAATGCTGTTCACCAGTATGACACAAATGATGATGGAGATATAGACAAGACGGTATTGGAGTTTGTGAAGATTAAAAGCGGTTCTACATACCCTAATACTCCTTATATCATCAGGGCAAAGGAAAAAGGCAAGAAGACGTTATATGCAGAGAATGTAACTTTATATGAGTCAGATGTGAATCAAATTAAATGTTCTACTACTGCCCAAGAGTTCATCTTTACAGGTAATTACAAGAAAGTAAGCACAATGGATCTAATGGCGTATTATACCAATAAATACACGATGCATCTTGGTGATATCAATTATATTAATCTCATAACTGGCGTAGGGGCATATCGTTGGTATATGGAGATAAAGGACCGTGATTCTGTTTATGGCATAAATAACAATAATACGGCAAAGGAGATCTCTATCAAAGTGGTTGGTGAGGAGACTACTGGCATAGCTAACATCCAACACAAGTCACCTGACACCCAGATCTACGACCTTAACGGCAGAAAGGTGAATGAGAATAACCTCAAGCCGGGAATGTATGTCAAGAACGGAAGGAAATTCGTGGTTAGGTAAAGCCCCCACTTGCGTGGGGTGGTTTGGAAAGCAAATTGCCGGTAAATTAGAATCAGTAAATTACAATAGGTTAGAGGTCAGAACGGCAAAAGACTTTAGACTTTAGACATTAGACTTTAGCCTTTAGACATTCCAAAACCTTCCGACCTGAAAACCTCAAAACCCTTAAACCTTTAAACCTTAAAAAAATGATAAAGAAATTACTTCTTCTTTTATTCTGCCTTTTCTCATTCTCCGCAATTCATGCGGATGTGGCGGCTGATTTTGATTGGAAATTAGAGGGCAGTACGTTGACAATATCAGGAACAGGCAATATGCCTGATTATGAATCAGGCAGCGATGTTCCTTGGTATTCTCGACGTGGAGAAATCAAGAAAGTTGTAATTGAAAATGGTGTGAAGAATATTGGAAATAAAGCTTTCCGTGATTGCGTTAAACTCACCTCCGTTGAAATTCCAAGCTCTGTAACGAGTATTGGAGATGATGCTTTCTCTGGCTGCTATAATCTCACCTCCGTTGAAATTCCGAACTTTGTAACGAGTATTGGAAATTGGGCTTTCGAAGATTGCCCACTTATCACCTCAATCGAAATTCCAAGCTCTGTAACGAGTATTGGAGATATGGCTTTCAATAAATGTTATCGTCTCAACTCTGTAACTTTTAAGGGAAGTACACCTCCAGAGCTTGGGGGAGGTGCTTTTTCAAGTTGGACTATCACCTTGCATGTTCCTGCCAATAGCAGAGAGGTATACGAGAATGCGTTTAAAAGTGTGGAGGTGGTAAATATAAAGGAATTTCTATCTATGACGGATAATGAAGCATATACCAGAGAGTCAGATTTAGAAGGTGTTGATGTTTCATATACCCGTAATTTCAATAATGTGAAGTGGCAGGCTCTGTATCTTCCTTTCTCTTTGAAATACGAGGACTGGAAGGATGATTTCGAGATGGCTTATATCAACGGTATTATCCAGAGGGATAATGATGATGACGGCGAGATTGACGAGACAGAAGTGGAGATAATAAAGATGAAGAGCGGTTCTACCCGGCCTAACGCCCCATATCTCATCAGGGCTAAGACAACGGGCGAGAAGACTTTATCCGTTAAGAATACAACCGTATATGCTGCTCCTGAAGAGAGTTATGTGGATTGCTCTACCACTACTGCAACATTCTTCTTTGTAGGTACTTACGAGACTATCCCGTATGAAACGTTGATAGCCAAGAAGTATTACGCTATGGGTGGTGGCGAGCTTGTAATGAGCAACGGCTCTGACCTCAAGCCTTTCCGCTGGTTTATGGAGGTGGAAACCCGTAGTTATCGTCCTTCTTCCCATGATCGTGCAAAGGTTATCACCCTCAAGGTGTTGGACGAGGAAGAGACTACAGGCGTGGCTAACATCCAGCACCAGTCAGCTAACACCCAGCTCTACGACCTGAACGGCAGAAAGGTTAGCGAGAATAACCTCAAGCCAGGTGTTTATGTGAAGAATGGAAAGAAAGTGGTTATCAAATAAATGAAGAAGTTCAAGGAGTACAAGGAGTAACGCTCCTAAAGTCGCTTAAGTAGTACAAGACGAATGTCCTATACGGAATAGGGGGTGATGGAGTAAGGAATTCCTCATCGCCTCAACCTTCAACGATAAATACTATCGTCTTGTACTCCTTGTACTCCTTATTACTCCAATAAAGAAGAGAAAAAATGAAAAAATATATTACTCCGAGAATATTTGTAGAGAAGATGGGTGTCTCATTACTTATCCAGACAAGTACGATTCCTGTTAATACAAAAGAGCCTAAGGAATTAGATTCCAAGGAATATTTCGGTGGCATCGACGCGGATGACGCGGATGAGTATTGAGGTCTGTTTTTCTGAAAGTAAATTAGCAGGGAATCAGTAAATTCTTAGCAGCAAGCTGCTGGTTACGGAACAAAAATTATTCACGATTACCAGAAAATTTGTTCCAGAAAAAATATATAACGCACCTTTGGTGCTGAACTGACAATAATTACCAATCTGCGCAATCTTTTTCCATAAATACTCATTTCTTATTGGATGAAGATTGGTAAGATTGGGAACTTGCGTAGCTTGTTGAGCTTTGCGAAAAATTATCGTCAGTTAAAAGCAGCTTGCTGCCAAAAATATTCCGTTTCTTTCGTGCTTTCCGTGTTCAAGAAAAACTTTGCGTCTTCGCGTTCTAAAAAAGATTTATGGCTTCAAAAGATAGTATTTGGAAATTTGTCAAGGGTGAACGTCTAATCATCGTATGGTGGACGCTTCATTTGGTGGGTTTGTTATTGATATTCGGAGGTCGTTATCCAGGCATACTATTGCTTGATTTGTGGCTTGCCTGTTCAATAGCATGTTTTGCTCTTGGCTCACGACGAATCAAGAAACTTGGAGCTATATGTCTGGCTTTTTATGCGTTCTTTACGTTGATTGTTGCTGGGGCGATGGTATATTATTTAGTATATGATGGTGGGTGTGATTCTGAAGTTGTGATTGGTTTTATACTTCCATTATTGTTTATAACCCTAGTGAATTTGTTGATTGGTTGCAGAACAATCAAGATATTAAAATGTGAATAGGGTAGGATGTGAGTATTTGGATGCCCGGTATTCCGGAAAGTAAATTGCCAATAAATTATATTCAGTAAATTAAAAAATAATCGCACCTTTGGTGCTGAACTGACAATAATTGTCAATCTTACCAATCTTCAACCAAAAAAATATCAAGAATTAGAGAATTAGAGAAAATTGAATTAATGCGAAAGAGAGAAGATTGCTACTTGCGTAGCATTTGGAATGTGCGTGATTGGCTAGAGCGTAAGCGACCTTTCTCAAATTCGTATAAATTCAAAAAGAAAACATTTCTAATTCTCTAATTCTTGATAAAAAATAATTTCTGACTATTGAATTCAATTTTTATTAGATTTATGGTTTCAAAAGATAGTATTTGGAAGTTTGTAAAGAGTGAGCGCTTTGTCGTGATTTGGTGGGCTGCCCAATGGGTTGGTTCATTATTGTGTTTTGGCGTTCCTCATGCAGGTAAATTTCTTGTTGATTCATTCTTGCTTCTTTCTATAGTGTTTTTCGTATGTAATCGAGAAGGATTTAAAAAAATGGCAGCGAGACTTCTTGCCGTTTATGCTGGCCTTACGATGGTATTTGCCATTATCCTGACTCTTTCGTGGGGGCTTCTCGCTTTTGATAAATTCGTTGAGGATGTGGATATAATAAAAAAACTGATAGTTATTGCAGTTCCAATAGTGGCTTGCATTAATGTACTGATAGCTTTTCGTACAATCAAGATATTAGGTCGGTTGGAAGATGGCGTTGAGGTGGAAGGTTGGTAAGATAACTAAAAAAAGTTAAGAAACGGACATTTGTTCGGGCACTATTCTTTTTTTTATCGTAAAAGCAGTAACTTTGCGCTCGGAAATCGGAGACGGGCACCGCTCTGCGAGTGACAAGCCCTATTTCCTTCGCACGAAGAAGCGCTCGGAAATCGGAGACGGGCACCGCTCTGCGAGTGACAAGCCCTATTTTTCTCACGCGAGGAAGCACCCGATTTTTTAGAATGTCTGGTATGCCGCAATGGTGGAATTGGTAGACACGAGGGACTTAAAATCCCTTGACCCGAAACGGTCGTGCGGGTTCGAGTCCCGCTCGCGGCACATATTTTATAATTACCCCTGATCCTAAACATTTCAGGAAAACAATTTCTTATTTATATAAAGAGAATGAAAAGAAATCTCATCGGTAAAATAACTGTCATTGCACTTGGAGCAGTGGCAATTTCTTCGTGCTCAAAGAAACTTCCTCCTTTGTCAGCCGATAATTTTAACGTAGATCCAGAGCCTCTTGAGCTTCTGGGTACACAGGTGCCTGTAACAATCAACGGTACTTTCCCAGAGAAGTACATGCATAAGAAGGCTACCATCACAGTTACTCCAGAGCTTCGTAATGCTGCTGGTAAGGTGGTACGTGGTGAGGGCGTAACCTTCCAGGGTGAGAAGGTGCTGGGTAACGACCAGTCTATCTCTTATCTCCTTGGCGGTCACTACACTATGCGTGATGCCTTCGACTATAGCGATGACATGCATCGTTCAGATCTCTATCTGAGATTCGATGCCCACATTGGTAAGAAGTTCGTTTATGTGCCAGACGTGAAGATCGGTACTGGCGTTATTGCTACTGCTGGTCTCTATAAGAAGGCTTTGGTTCAGGGTGGTGGTATTATTGCTCCTGACACATTCCAGCGTATCCGTAAGGAGAAGCAGGAGGCAAGCATCACGTTCCTTATCAATCAGGCTACTCTCCGTCAGAGTGAGTTGAAGAACAACTCTGTTCAGGAGTTCGTTAAGCTTCTTGAGAATATTAATGCTGATGCAAAGAGATATAACCTTGGCGATATCGAGGTAAAGGCATACGCTTCACCTGATGGCGCTCAGGATATCAACACAAAGCTTGCTGTTAAGCGTCAGAACGTGTCAGAGGACTATGTTGATTCTCAGTTGAAGAAGACCAACCTCGCAACAAGCGTAACAGGTGAATATACAGCAGAGGACTGGGAAGGTTTCCAGCAACTCGTTGCAGCCAGCAATATTCAGGATAAGGAGCTTATCCTCCGCGTGCTGAATATGTATAAGGATCCAGAAGAGCGTGAGGAGCAGATCAAGCACCTCAGCATGGGCTTCCAGGATTTGACAAAGCAGATTCTTCCACAGCTCCGTCGTGCTCGTATGATTATCAACTATGAGGCAGTTGGACGTAGCGATGAGGAGATTGCTGCAGACTATGCTTCTAACCCACAGTCACTTAGTGCGGATGAGATCCTTTACTATGCAAGTACCATATCTGATATGGACAAGAAGGAGGCTATCTACAAGAAGTGCGTAGAGCTGTATCCTAACGACTATCGCGCATATAACAATGTAGCTGCTTGTGAGTTCTCAAAGAACAACGACGGCGAGGTTAAGGCATGGGTGAACAAGACTCTTCAGGTGAACCCACGTGCTGGTGAGTGCCAGTCAAATATGGCTCTCCTCGAACTGAAGAACGGTAACTTGAAGGAGGCTGAGGCTTATATGTCAAAGGCTGGTAACTCAAACGACATCAACCGCGTTCAGGGTGCTGTGAACTTCGTAAAGGGTAACTACAAGCAGGCTGCTGCTGACTATAAGGGTGTATATAACAATATGGCTGGTCTTGCTCAGATTATGGCAGGCGACTATTCTCAGGGTCGTGCTACATTCAAGGCAATCAAGAATCCTGATGCTATGACAAGTTATCTGCACTCTGTATGCTGCTATCGTGAGGGAAGTGTGTTCTCAGGAACAGACCTTCTGAAGGAGGCATTGCAGAAAGACCCAAGTCTGAAGCCTTATGCGGATGAGGATTTGGAGTTCACTGGCGAGTAGTCTGCTGATATTACTCCTTGCTTCATGCGGGGCAGACAGTCACCATTTCTGTCTTGAGGGCCGTTTCCTCAAGATGAATCAGGGACAGTTCTTTGTCTATAGTCCTGATGGGGCGATAAGTGGTATCGACACTATAATGGTGCAGGGCGGTCGCTTTGCATACGAGATACCATGTGAGTCGGAAGGCACGATTGTCATAGTGCTGCCGAACTATTCGGAGATACCTGTCTTCGTAGAGCCTGGTAAGAGCGTTGACCTGAAGGCTGATGCTTCTCATATCAAGGATATCGAGGTGACGGGTACTGATGCCAACGACAGGATGACCAAGTGGCGAAAGAATACCTCGTCGCAGTCACCTGACGGCCTGATGAAACAGGCAGAGCAGTTCATAAGGGAAAATCCTTCTTCGATAATAAGCCGATGGATGTTGAGGAAGTATTTCATCGTTACAGCTAAGCCCGACCTTAAGAAAGCGAAGGAGCTTGTTAAGCTGATGAGCGAGAAAAACGAAAAAGAGGCCTCAATAGTTCGACTTTCCGTAGGACTTGAGAATGTCCCCTTGCAAGTGGGGGATGTGCTTCCTGCCTTTACGGCGAAAGACATTCAGGGCAAGGACGTTCAGGCTTCGCAATATCGTGTCGGCAAGACGATTATTCTCGTCTGGGCTACCTGGGATTATGACGGAATAAGTATTTCACGTCGTGTCTTTAGGAAGATAGAGGAGTTGAAGTCGCAAGGCAAGCAGGTTCCGAAGGTTCTTGGCATAAGTATCGATGCTTCGGCTGTGGATGCAAAGAGGACTGTGGGCAATGACAGTACGGCTTGGTCAACGATTTGTGACGGACTTATGTGGGAGTCTCCAGTAGTGAAGGCGATAGGAACTACAAAGGTGCCTGACAACTTCGTTCTGGAAAACGGCAAAGTCAAGGCTTGTCATCTCGGTAATGACGAATTGCTCAAACAACTTGATATGTAAAATATCGGGCTTTTTTGCTGACAAATTGCAAACTGCACGTTGCAAACAATAACGAATTGTTAGCGATAACATAAATATTGGAAAAATTATTACATAAAAATATTAATTCTTGGCGAAAACTTTTTGCCAAGAATTATTTTTTTTGTACCTTTGTGCCAAATTTCGGGAAAAAGAAAAGACTGTATTTATAAGTTTAATCACTTTATTAAAAAATAGTATAACAAAAACAATGGCAAATTTGGATTTGACACAGTATGGCATCACTGGTTCTACAGTGATTGCGCACAATCCTTCTTACGAAGTACTCTTCGCAGAGGAGACAAAGGCAGGCCTCGAGGGTTATGAGGTAGGTCAGAACACTGAGCTTAGCGCTGTAAACGTTATGACAGGTATCTACACAGGTCGTTCTCCTAAGGATAAGTACATCGTAATGGACAAGAACTCTAAGGACACTGTATGGTGGACATCTGAAGAGTACAAGAACGACAACCACCCAATGTCTGAGGAGGTTTGGGGTAAGGTTAAGGATCTCGCTGTTAAGGAGCTCTGCAACAAGAACCTTTATGTAGTTGATGCTTTCTGTGGCGCTAACAAGGCTACACGTCTTGCTGTTCGTTTCATCGTTGAGGTTGCTTGGCAGGCTCACTTCGTAACAAACATGTTCATCCAGCCAACAGAAGAGGAACTCGCTAACTTCGAGCCAAACTTCGTAATCTACAACGCTTCTAAGGCAAAGGTTTCTGACTACAAGGAGCTCGGTCTTAACTCTGAGACTTGTGTTGCATTCAACGTAACAAGCCGTGAGCAGGTTATCATCAACACATGGTACGGCGGTGAGATGAAGAAGGGTATGTTCTCTATGCAGAACTACTTCCTCCCACTTCAGGGTATCGCTTCTATGCACTGTTCTGCTAACTGCGATATGAAGGGTGAGAACACAGCTATCTTCTTCGGTCTTTCTGGTACAGGTAAGACTACTCTCTCTACTGATCCAAAGCGTCTCCTCATCGGTGATGACGAGCACGGATGGGACGACGAGGGCGTATTCAACCTCGAGGGTGGTTGCTATGCAAAGGTTATCAACCTCTCTAAGGAGAATGAGCCAGACATCTACGGTGCTATCAAGCGTAACGCTCTCCTCGAGAACGTAACAGTTGATGCTAACGGTAAGATCGACTTCGCTGACAAGAGCGTAACAGAGAACACTCGTGTGTCTTACCCAATCGACCACATCAAGAATATCGTTAAGAAGGTAAACGGCAAGTCTGCTGGTCCTGCTGCTAAGAACGTTATCTTCCTTTCAGCTGACGCATTCGGTGTACTTCCTCCAGTATCTATCCTTACACCTGAGCAGACTCAGTACTACTTCCTCTCTGGTTTCACAGCTAAGCTTGCTGGTACAGAGCGCGGTATCACAGAGCCAACTCCAACATTCTCTGCTTGCTTCGGTCAGGCATTCCTTGAGCTTCACCCAACAAAGTACGCTCAGGAGCTCGTTAAGAAGATGGAGAAGTCTGGTGCTAAGGCATACCTCGTAAACACAGGTTGGAACGGTACAGGTAAGCGTATCTCTATTCCTGATACACGTGGTATCATCGATGCTATCCTCGATGGTTCTATCCTCAAGGCTGAGACAAAGAAGATCCCTATGTTCGACTTCGTTGTTCCTACAGCTCTTCCAAACGTTAACCCAGCTATCCTCGACCCACGCGACACATACGCTGACGCTTCACAGTGGGAGGAGAAGGCTAAGGACCTCGCTGCTCGTTTCATCAAGAACTTCGCTAAGTACACAAACAATGAGGCTGGTAAGGCTCTCGTTGCTGCTGGTCCAAAGCTCTAAACTGATTCTCAGTTAATTGATAATTCATAATTAATAATGTATAATTATTAGTTCGGATTATTGATTAGATTATAATTGCCGCTTGAGTGGTTTCTTTATGAAATGCTCAAGCGGCATTTTTTGTGTGGTTTAGCCATTTGCTATATGTGCTATTATATTTTTCGTTGTGATTTCCGCATATGTCTGATAACGCCCCGAAGGGGCTAAAGCTTCTAGCCCATGGCATCGCCATGGGAAAATTTGAGGTATAATTAACGCCCTGTAAGGGCAAAAACATTAATTTGTGTTAGAGCTTTTGCCCTTGCAGGGCGAAATTACAAACTTCCCTATACATAGGGCGATGCCCTATGCTATTGGCTTATTGCCCCTTCAGGGCGTTATCTGATATATGCTGATAATTATTTTTCTCATTTTTGTTTATCATTTGGTAAAATACCCGTTTGTTGCTAAAAATCAATTGCTTGACTAAGGTCAAAAGAATGGGTAAAAACGGAATAAAGTTGCATAAAGATTTGTTGTGTACGATAACAATTAGTACCTTTGCACCAGAAATTAGAGACGGGTGCTGCTCTGCGAGCAATAAACCCTGTTAGCTTCGTGCGAAGAAGCACTCAGAAAGAAAATACAGGCAATTAGCTTTGTAAGAAGCGGTAAAGGATTGTATTCATATAAGGATAACAACTTGGTCTTAACAGATCGGGTATAAAAGAAGGATAAAAGAATTATGACTATTGATTATGCAACAGTATTTATGTTGCTCATGGTGGCTGTCTCTACAGCATGTGGAATAGCATCCATCATACACAACAATCTGCGTTAAAAGCGCGGTACAATATTAAGAATAATAGAGTTAGGTTTTAGTAGTATAAAAATTAGGTTTTAGTATTGTATTCAGGAGGCTGATGTGAATCGGTCTCCCTTTTTTTATGTCATGAATTTATGCTGTTCTAAGTCTTTTTAGCAGTAAAGATTTTGTGAATTGGATATTTCTTACTAATTTTGTACGCAAAATAGATGTATCCAGGGGTTCATCGACATTAAAATAACGAAAAATGTTGCACACGTCACGAATCAGTGTAGGTTTATAAATGAAGAAAATATTATTCTTAGCAATGTTATTCTGCAATTCAATTGCTTTTGCAGAAAATGATTTGACAACGGAAAACGAAACAGATAAAGAGTTGGAAAGCGTGGAAGCAGAGGCTCCAACAGCAGATGCTGTAAACAATATGGCTGCAGAGGCAGCTCCGCAGTATTACGGAGGCTCAAACTCTTCAAGTTTCGACTATCATAAATATATTGATGCCATTTATGTAAACTATGGTATCATTGATGGCAATCATCAGTTCCTCGGATTTGATGTCGGTAAGGATTTCTTCCTCGATTTCAACTACGCATGGGGCGAGAACTACAAGGGTGTCGATGATTTGGATCGCTATTGCATCGGACTTGGTGTCCGTCCGACTGTATGGTTCGCAAAATACTTTATGTTCCAGGCAAAGATTGGTGCAGAGTATTTCTGGGGAACTGGCTATCGTGCAGGCAATATAGCTTGTTTGGCAGAACCTAGAGTCGGTGTAAAGATTGGTAGTGGCGGTATTGGAGCAAGCTATCGTTTTGACGTGAATAAGTTCAAGTTCCGCAATACGATATCCGGCCATATCTGTATCTCGGCGTTCTTCTATATTTAGAAAATTATTAATGCAGACAATTCCTACGATAACCAAGCAGTTGCTCATCATCAACTGCATAGCATTTTTAGCATCTCAACTCGTGCCAAGCATAACTTCTTGGTGCGGGCTTCACTATTGGCAGGCCAGCCAGTTCCACATTTATCAGTTAGTGACATATATATTCATGCACGGTGGTTGGGCCCACTTGTTCTTTAATATGTTCGCATTGTGGATGTTCGGTGCTGTTATGGAGCGTACATGGGGATCTAAGCGCTTCATCATCTACTATCTTGTATGTGGAATTGGTGCAGGATTGCTTCAGGAGATTTCGCAGACTTTCATGGTCTATTATGCCATATCTCCAGAAAGTATGAATCAGTTCTTGGAAATATCGAGGATATCACCAGATACATTGCTTCAGCAGCAGTTGAATATGATGACTACGGTAGGAGCTTCTGGAAGTATATATGGCATTCTTCTTGCTTTTGGTATGACATATCCGGAAGAGAGGATGTTTATCATTCCTATCCCATTCCCGATCAAGGCAAAATGGCTTGTTATAGGATATGCAGGACTTGAGATTGGTCTTGCGTTGTCTAATTCCGGTGATGGTGTAGCTCATGTAGCACACCTTGGCGGTATGCTCTTTGGATTCTTCCTTATACGTCACTGGAGGAAGTCGGAACGTCGTCAGACTTCGTTTGCAGGCTGGGATTCATATCAGGGAACGCAGAACGACCAAAAAGCTGCTACAATCCTTGGCAAGATAAGGAAATGGATGCATTTGGATAGAGAGGATAGCGGATATAATAAAGACCCGCATTTCCGCTCTACTTCTACTCATCAGGCAGATTGGGACTATAATGCCCAGAAGAAGCGCGATGAGGCTGAGATAGATGCTATCCTTGATAAAATCCGCCGTTCAGGCTATGCGAGCCTTTCTGCGGAGGAGAAGAAGAAACTCTTTGATGCAAGTAAGAATTAGCATAGAGTAAAAGTGTAAAGGGTATAGTAATTGAAGAAGTTCATTCTAAATATGACTATCTCCGCAAACCTCGTCATCATCTTAGCGATGTTGGTGACGGGGTTTGCGGATTTGCTTGACCCTCGTTCATGGCCGATCATGACAACGGGCGGTTATGCCTTTCCTCTGTTTGCGCTGGCAAATCTTGGAATGATTGTGATATGGATGTTCATAAGCAAGAAACACATACTCATACCATTCCTTGGTTTTGTTGTGTGCTATGTGCCTGTCATGCAGTATTGTCCTGTTCATGCAACTGGGGAGGTGCCTTTGGGCGCTTTGAAGATAATGACATACAACACATGGGGATTTGGTAACCAGCACGACCATAGCAAGGAGTTTTCGGTGGAAGATACACGAAGGAAAATGCTTCAGTATATCGCTGATGAGGATTGCCATGTCGTATGTCTTCAGGAGGCTCCATTCCATTACTCGGTTAGGGATGATGTTGATTCAATCCTAAGACCTAAGATGCCATACCTTGATACCTGCAAGATAGAGGGTGGAACGACGTTGATGGTACTCAGCAAGTATCCTATAAAGAAACACGAACTTTTGAAATATGAGTCAAAAGCAAATCTGAGTGCGGCATTCTATCTCGATGTCAACGGCAAGGAGTTGATAATCCTCAACAACCATCTTGAGACAAACAAATTCTCGAAAGAGGAGAAAGAGCAGTTTGGCGATATGGTAAAGGGTGATATGGCACGTAGCGGTATAAAGACAGAGTCTAAGTTCGTACTCAAGAAACTTGGTGCGGCGGCTGCTGTCAGGGCTCCTCAGGCAGAAGCTGTTGCAAGCTATGTGAGAATGCACAAAGGGCGTTCTATGATTGTCTGTGGAGACTTTAACGATATTCCGATAAGCTATGCTCGTAGAACCGTTGCTAAAGAGCTTGAGGACTGCTATGTCTCTACAGCCATGGGACCAGGTTTCACCTATCACAGGAATGGTATGTATGTCAGAATTGACAATGTTATGTGTACCGATGATCTTGAGCCATACAGTTTCCATGTGGATAAAAAATGCAATCTTTCCGACCATTATCCTGTAGTTGGATGGGTAAAATGGCACGGAAGATAGGCTTTATTTGCCATTTTATAAGGTTAAAAGTGTAATTTGTGCTCTGAAATTTCGCAAATTGAAGAAATTTATGTATCTTTGCACGTCGTATGCGCACATAAGGATGAGGTTAGGGAGGTTATGAGGCTAATATGAGGTTAGCGAGGTTAGAGGTTTTTGAGGTCATGAAGCGAATGACCTGATAACCGAAAAACCTTAGAACCTGATAACCTGAATACCTCGGAACCAGAAAACCTAACAACCTCAAAACCTAAAAAGACAAGAATAAAAACAAAAATAATAAAACAATTTAATCAAAATGCAAAACAAAGGAATTGTACTTGTAACCGCCGTACTTCTGACGCTTGCAAGCATCTTCTATCTGTCGTTCTCAGTGGCTACAAGCTACTATGACGGTCAGGCTGCTAAGATTAAGGATCCTATTGCCCAGCAGGATTACAAGGATTCTGTAAAGTATCTTGGCATCTATTCTTATCAGAACTGCCTTGAGACTCAGATTGGTTTGGGTCTTGACCTTAAGGGCGGTATGAACGTAATCCTTGAGATCAGTGTACCTGACGTAGTTGAGGTACTCGCTGACCACAAGACAGACGCAGCCTTCGTAAAGTCAATGGAGGAGGCAAAGAAGGAAGAAGAGACATCACAGAGCGATTTCATCTCTCTCTTCATCAAATCATTCAAGAAGAACGCTCCTGGCCGCCGTCTCGCTGAGATCTTCGCTACTCAGCAGCTCAAAGGCAAGGTAAGCACACAGAGCACCGACGCTGAGGTTGAGAAGGCTCTCCGTACTGAGGTTCAGTCTGCTATTGACAACTCATACAACGTTGTCCGCAACCGTATTGACAAGTTCGGTGTTGTTCAGCCTAACATCCAGAAACTCGAAGGTCAGGATGGTCGTATCATGGTTGAAATGCCTGGTGTACGTGAGCCTGAGCGTGTACGTAAGCTCCTCCAGGGTTCTGCAAACCTTGAGTTCTGGGAGACATACAACTCACAGGAAATCGTTCCTTACCTCTCACAGCTCGACCAGCGTGTTGCTAATGCTAATTCTGAGACTGTAGATACAACTAAGGCTGAGGCTGCTGATTCTGCAAAGGCAGAGCCTGCAAAGCCAGCTGCACAGGCAAACTTCCAGTTGAAGAAGTCTGACGCTAATACAGCTGCAACCGGTAAGGCAGATGTTAAGACCGAGCAGTTGAAGAAGCAGCACCCACTCCTTGCTATCTTCCAGCCTATCAATCAGGGTTATAGCCTCGTTGGTTATGCTCATGTTCGTGATACTGCTGCCATCAACAAGATTATCTATGGCGATGAGGCTAAGAAGGTGCTCCCAACTGACTGCAAGCTCCTTTGGAGTGCTAAGCCAATGGATGGTAACAAGAACATCTTCGAGCTCTATGCACTCAAGGTTACTTCTACCAACGGTCGTGCTCCACTTGAGGGTGACGTTATCGTTGATGCAAAGGATGAATTCGACCACACAACAGGTCGTCCTGTTGTAAGCATGTCAATGAATACTGAGGGTGCTCGTCTCTGGGCAGCTCTTACAAAGGCTAACACAGGCAAGGCTATTGCCATCGTTCTTGATGATGCTGTTTACTCAGCTCCTATGGTACATGGTGAGATTGCTGGTGGTAACTCTCAGATCTCTGGTAACTTCACTATCGAGGATACAAAGGACTTGGCTAACACATTGAAGTCTGGTCGTATGCCTGCACCTGCACGTATCGTACAGGAAGAGGTTGTAGGTCCTACACTCGGTGCTCAGTCTATCCAGCAGGGTATTTGGTCATTCGCTATCGCATTCGTACTCCTCTGCATCTACATGATTGTGATGTACGGTGTAATTCCTGGTCTCATGGCTGACGCTGCTCTTATCGTCAACCTGTTCTTTACACTCGGTATTCTTGCATCGTTCCAGTCGGCTTTGACCATGCCTGGTATTGCGGGTATAGTCCTGACGCTTGGTACGGCGGTGGATGCTAACGTGCTTATCTACGAGCGTATCAAGGAAGAGCTCCGCAGAGGTCTTGGTATGAAGCAGGCACTTGCTGCTGGTTACAGCAACGCATTCTCTGCTATCTTCGACTCTAACCTCACATCTCTCATCACCGGTGTCATCCTGCTGACTATCGGTACAGGTCCTATCAAGGGCTTCGCTACAACATGGATCATCGGTATTGTATGTTCATTCTTCACAGCCGTATTCCTCACACGTATCGTTTATGAGAACCGTATGGCTAAGGACAAGTGGCTGAACCTCACATTCGGACGCACATTCCTCCAGAACACCAAGTACAGATTCATGTCTGTTTATAAGAAGAGCTTCGTATTCTATGGTATCGCAGTAGTTGCATTCATCGCAAGCTTTGCTGTTCGCGGTCTTTCTGAGTCTATCGACTTCACAGGTGGTCGTAACTATGTAATCGCATTCGAGAACGCTGTTGAGCCTGAGCAGGTTCGTCCTATCCTCAGTGAGGAGTTCGCAGGTTCTAACACCAACGCTATCGCAATCGGTACTGACGGTAAGACACTCCGTGTTTCTACCAACTACAAGATCGAGTCTAACAGTTCAACAGTTGACGACGAGTGTGAGAATAAGCTCTACACATGTTTGAAGAAGGGTGGCTTCGTAAAGCAGGCAAGCGTTGAGGCATTCAAGAACCCAGACGTTCGTGAGGGTGGTTCAATCATCTCTTCTCAGAAGGTAGGTCCTTCAGTAGCTAAGGATATCACATACGGCGCTATCATCTCTGTATTGGTTGCACTCGTAGCTATCTTTATCTACATCCTCATCCGTTTCCGCAACGTAGCATTCTCTGTAGGTTCAATCGTTGCCCTTGCTGTTGATACAGTAGTGGTAATCGGTTTCTACTCAGCACTCTATGACATCGTTCCTTGGAGCCTTGAGATTGACCAGACCTTCATTGGTGCTATCCTGACTGTGATCGGTTACTCTATCAACGATAAGGTGGTTGTATTCGACCGTATTCGTGAGAACCTCGGTATTCACGTAAAGCAGGATAAGCAGGTTGTCTTCAATGACTCTGTAAACCAGACTCTCGCACGTACTATCAATACATCAGTATCTACATTGATTGTGCTGCTCTGTATCTTCATCCTCGGTGGTGATTCTATTCGCAGCTTCTCATTCGCAATGATTCTCGGTGTATTCTTCGGTACTCTCTCTTCAATCTTCATCGCTGCTCCTACAGCTTACCTCACACTTGGTAAGAAGATCGTTGAGGAAGAGAACGCACCTGCAACAGCAGAGGTTAAGGCATAAGATAAGAAAAAATATAAAGTAATATAACTAAAGAGCCGTATCCGATATATAGGGTGCGGCTCTTTTGTTTTTTCATAATAAACGTAACACCGTTGCTTGGGGCTTTTAAGAAAAATCACCTCAGATTATAGTTATAACGCTAAGACGTTAAGTCGCAAAGTTTATATGGTTTAGCAACAAGTTGCTTTTTAACTGACAAAAATTTTTCGCTAAGGCTCAACAGGCTTAAGCAAGTTCCCAATCTTTTACCATCACTTAAAATTCTTATTGGATAAAGATTGGTAAATCTTGACAGTTCAAGCACCGTAAGGTGCTGTTTCTGAGTCTCTGTGTTTATTAATTGTCACCATTCGAGGACTGTAAGCCCGACACCTAAAAGGGCAGTCCGTAAGGGCTGTTATATGAGGTTATCATAGTAATTAGAGCGCTGTAAGTGCGATACCTATAATAAGTATCGCACTTACAGCGCTCTTTGAATCAAACCTATCTATATCAACGGCGCTTACGCACCGCCCTTTTAGGTGTCGCACCTTCGGCGCTCGCAGAATCTTGCATCTTTCTTATTTTTTTTGCTAATTCTGTGCTCCTTAAATTCACAGGACATAAAACAATCAGGGGTGGCATTTCGCCACCCCTGCATCGTTTTTATATCGTCAAAATTATTATTCTGGACGCATGATAACCTCGGCATGATTGCCGCTCTTGAGAATTACATTCTTGATATAAGAAGATATGTCCTCTGTAGTAACGCTCTCAATAAGCTTCTTATAGTCGGTGTAGTTGTCCTTGCCATAGAGTTTCCACTCTATGATAGCACCTACCCAGAAACCATTGCTCTTGAATGAGATTTCAGCCTCCTTGAGCATATTTTCCCTTATCTTGGTAACCTTGTCAGGATCTACCTTATCTGCTGCGTCATTCACGATTTTCTTCATAAGCTCAGCTGCCATGTCAAGCTTTGAAGGGTCAGAGATAGGAGCAGAGGTGTTGAGAGTTACTAATGGTGTAGAACCTGTAAGATTGATTCTGCAGGAAGCACTGCAATGGTAGGCTGCAGAAGCATCCTCACGAACCTGTTTCAGCATCTCATTTGAAAGCACCTCACCAGTGTATTTCATAAGCACGTCATTCTTGCGTGTATTCTCTGCCGGAGCATAGTACATGTTTGCAAGTTGTGGCTTCGGACTTTCCATCTTGCGCTTGAAATCAAGTTTCTTCTTACCTTTGAAGAATGAAGTTACATCCTTCAGAGCCACGTTGTCAGCCTTATTGGCAGGAAGAGAGGCAATATACTGCTCGATAAGAGGAAGTAGGGTAGCCTCGTCATAGTTGCCTACGAATACGAATGTGTAGTTTGCTGCATTGGCTGTACGCTCTTTGATAATCTCAAGACAGCGGTCGTATGATATCTTATTAATGTCAGCCTCGCACAGCATCTTGTAACGTGGATTTCCGCTGGTAGTAATAGTGGTGAGAGAGTCCTCAAAGGCATACTCAGGCTGAAGTCCCTGACTTGGCAGGACGAGCTTCAGTTGCCCCATGAATGACTCAAATGCCGGTGAATCCTTTGCTACAGAAGTGAAGTTAAGATATACCAGCTGCAAGAAAGTCTCAATATCCTTTGGAGTGGTCTGACCTCTCACGTTGCTGCGTGTGACGTTCATGTTAAAGCTTACGTTACACTGCTTTCCTGCAAGAGCCTTCTGCAGTTCGTTATTGCTGAAGTTGCCAAGTCCAGAGAGACGGCCAATATAATCCATAACCTTCAGGTTAGAATAGTCCTTTTCACCATAGAGGCAGGTACCTCCCTTTGAGAAAGCAGTAAGCTGAATCTCGTCGGTCTTGTAGTCGGTCTTCTTCAGAATGACGGTAGCACCATTGCTAAGTGTGAGTTCCTTATAGCCAAGGGCTGCGTTCTCAGTAGTCTTTTTGATACTTCCCTTCTTTGGAAGTTCTGCAATCAGAGGCTCGTTCTTGGTGTTATCCACCCAAGGCTCCTGCTTCTCTGCACGTGCTGCCTCGTATGTCTTGCGAAGCTCATCTGCAGTAGGTACGAAACGGCCCTCTTTTTCCTGAGCAAACTCATAGACAACAAGGTTTGTATCGCTAACGCTGATTACCTGATTAGCATACTGATTCACCATCTCAGGTGTCACCATCTGCGAAATCATGTTCCAGAACTGATGTTCGTCCTCAATGCTTGGAATAGGCTCGTTGTGAACGAAATGGCTGCTATACAGACTACCGAACATATCATTCTCACGCTTGTCACGGTTGAGGAACTCTTTCTCTATCCATGACATGAAGCCATCCTTTGAGCGAATAAGCTCTGAAGCAGAGAAACCATGCTGCTTTGCACGCATTATCTCACGCACAGCATCACGAAGGGCTTCAAGGTCCTTGTTCTCCTTTGGAACGACGTAAAGTTGGAAGGCATCCTTAGTGTCGGAATACACATAATTGCCTACATGGGCATTTGCAGCCACGAAATTACATTCCGGCTTCTGTGCCAGTTCGCTGAAACGTGACTCAAGCATACCTCTCAGCATCATCTTTATATAATGGTTAACGAGGTATATCATTGTGCCCTTCAGACTGTCTGGCATGGCATCAATCTTCATGCAGACGTTAATCTGATTGTTTCTCATCTCCTTGTCCTTGTCAACAAAATAGATAGGCTCGTAGTTGTCAGGCACAGGATATTTCTCCACTTTTGCAGCATTAGGGTCAAGAGGGATAGAACTGAAGAGTTCCTTGATAACCTTTTCTGTATGGTCCACGTCCACATCACCAACTACTATGACAGCCTGATTGTCTGGACGATACCATTTCTTATAGTACTTGCGCAAAGCATCGTATTCAAAATTGTCCACCACGCTCATAAGTCCGATAGGAAGACGAACACCCCACTTTGAGCCAGGATAGAGCTTTGGAAGGTTAGCCTCAAGCAATCGCATATTGGCATTGTTGCGCATAGCCCATTCGCCGTGTATAACGCCACGCTCCTTGTCAATCTCCTTATCCTCAAGCAGAAGGCCGTTACTCCAGTCCTTGATGATAATGAGGCATGAGTCGAGGGCAGACTGGCGTGTTGTCGGAACGTTGTTTATGTTATAAACAGTCTCATTGATGCTTGTGTAAGCATTGAGATCACGACCAAAAGCCACACCGAGTGAACGGCAGAACTCTACGATACCATTCTCCTTGAAATGTTCAGAACCGTTGAATGCCATGTGTTCAAGGAAGTGAGCAAGACCACGCTGCTCCTCTTCTTCCTGAAGAGAACCAACACGCTGCGCAATGTAGAAGTTAGCTACATGCTCAGGCCATTCATTGTGACGGATGTAATAGGTAAGACCATTGGGGAGTTTACCGATGCGCACGCCTGTGTCAACAGGAACAGGGGGCAACTGCTGTGCGTTTGCCATTGCTGTAAGTGCAAATACGAACAGCAAAAGTAGTTTTCTTAGTTTCATTTTGTTTTAATTGAACTATTTGTTTAGTTATGTGTGATTTGTTATTTGTATATTTGAGTTTGTTAAAAGCTACACAGGTTTATATTTTTGGCAAAGGTACTATCATATTTCCAATTCGCAAAAAAATCTGCCAATGATTATATATAATTAACATAAAGCATGTTTCGAACTCACGTTAAATTTGAGCGATTTAATCTCAGTTTATCGAGATATTTTTCCTTATGTTTCTGGAGGTATCTGTAAAGCAAATCCTTATATTCCTGTGACTGATTTCTGTTGGCAAAGGTAGTAACTAATTTCGGCATTGCCAAATATATAACGTGAGTTCGACCAAATTGCTGATACAGCCTGCAAGGCTAACAGCCATCACCCGCCATCCGATATAGGGTGTGTTTATTTTTGGTACACTATATACTGAACCTTTTTGCTTTTGCATATACCCAATGCGCCATACCC
>CAMJKP010000025.1 GCA_946406435.1 uncultured Prevotellaceae bacterium
TCTGGGCATTGTCATAGAGAGTGCCGCCCTGAAGCTCTATCGTCTTTGGCTGAGAGTTGCCTGCAAGAGCCATTGAGCCAGCCTTCATGATTATCTTTGATACAGAGTTAGTGGCATTGAGATACAGGCATCCGTTTCCTCGCTTGGTGAGGAGTGTACCCATGAACGACTTATCCATCTTGAAGTCGGAAGTGTTGTTTATGATACCTCCCTCTTCGCCAATCATAGTCATGTGTGAACCCATCTCAACGGCTGCGGTGGTCTGGAGCTCTGCTCCGTTCTCCATGGTGAACTGTGAGCCGAGTTTGGTGATACCGCCGAGGTTGCCGTACTCAGAATACTGATTTGACAATAGGCTGACCTTCGTTATGCCGCCCTTGAGATAGTTGCCGCCTGTGTATGAGTTCTCGCCTGACATGGTGACCGTGCCGCTGCCTTCCTTTACGAATGAAGCCGTTCCGCCGATGGCACCTGCACCTGTGAAGGTGTAGTCGGAAGAGGAGTTTACGGTGATGGTGTCAGGCATGATGTCCTCGCGCACGTTGACCGTCTTGTTTACGGCATCATCATTGAAGAATACCTTATCGCCTGATACAAAGACGGTTGACTCAACCGTCTGACCGTTGTTGAACAGGAAGTTCTGGGCATCGGCAAGATTCCATGAAGAGCTCTTGTCGCCTACCCATGTGATGGAGTTGGCATCGCGGAGTCCGATGATTTCGATAATCAGTTTGCCATCCTCGATGTAGAACTTCTTCTTCGTTGCGTTGAGACCTTCGATGCGGATGTCTTCGAGTTTGCCTTTCAGTTCAGCCGGAGCAGTACCGATAATGTACTTGCCCGGGTTCATCTCCGATTCGCCTGCAGGGAGGTGGCCTACAAGTTCAAGAACAGGACAGAGATACTCGGGACCGCCCTCAGTCCATGCGCTTGAGGTCTTGGTCTCTATTTCAAGATACTTGCCGAGATTGATACGGTCGGCTGTGAGGTCGTTGGAATAGAGGTCGAGGATGATGCGTGAGCCGAAGCCGAGGGTGAGGGAGTCGGTTGTGAGGTCGCCCTTCGCATCAGCGCCTCCCGGACGGATAACGGATGCGTAGTCGGCCTTGATGCTCATGAACTCACCGCCGTTGGAGTTGAGTTCGGCAAAGCGGTTGAGCCACAATGGCGACTTCTTCATCGTGCCGTCGAAATTGAGTACTCCAGCCCAGATGTTGGTCTCGCCCTTATGGGTGAAGTCAGCCTTCGGGAGCGTGAGGATGCCGTCGCCCTGCTTGATGAGGCGGGCATTGCCTGAGATACCGCCACCCTTCACGTTGCAGGTGTAGGTGGTGTAGGTTATCTTCGGACTTGTAGCAGTACATTCGCTTGCGCCATTGCCTTGCACCCATGTAGGAACGTTGAAGGTGAGGATGTATGGGCTTGCGCCGCTTTCTATCGTAACCTCAGAGTTATCGGTCTCGCACACGATGACGTGCTTATCGTTGAGCGCAGAATTGATAGTGCCGCCGTTGGTAACTTCCTCACGACCTTCCATCATGAGAGGTGGAGGGGCGATGGTGATGTCCTCCATCTTACCGAGGAAATAGCTGGTGTGAGGTGGCTGGTTGTAGCCGCACATCTGCCAAGCCATAGCGTTACGGTACTGATGGTCATGCCACAGCGTGTAGTTGCGGTATGAGGTTGGGGTAGGGGTGGAGTAGATGCGGATGTTATTGTCGGCTGTTCGCATGATGATTTCCTCACGCCAGTCGCCGAGGATATCGCCCTGATAGCAAGGCGTACACTTGGTGTAGTTATTGGTGAGAGAGCCGGCACAGGTGTAGATAGGCGACCAACTGCCGTACTTCGCAATAACCCCTTCTGAATCATGGTCTTTAAGACCGTTGAATGTCTCAGAGCACAGGTCGCCGTCCCAGTAGATGCGGAAGTTGGAATTGATGCCTTCGTTGACGATTCCATTGACATAATCATTCTTCACGCTGCTTACAGGATTACCCCATGCCACACCGATGCTGCCAGGGTAGCTATCGGAGAAGTTATCCATCATGGAGCGTCCCACGTCCTTTCCAACGTGAAGTTCGCACTTGTATATCTTGCTTGTGGTGGCATCACGATAGTTATAGCCCTGTGCATCCTCGTTGCAGGCAAAAACCTCCTGTCCGTGGGTGTAAGGGTTGAAATCGCCACAGTGCATGGCATCACCATGTCCGAGTCCTGTGGTTGAGAGTCCTTTTCCGTTATCGTCGATGACCATAGAGCCAAAGACGATCTCATCGCGTCCGTCCCAGTCAACATCGGCAATGATATAGTTGTGGTAACCCTGTCCCTTCCACACGCCGTTGGTGTCGTTGTACCATTTCCAGCGCACTTTCAGTTCGTGGGTGGCAGGATCAACATCGTAGGCAATCATCTTGTGGCGGGTATAGATACCGCGTGCGAGGAAGATGCTTGGCTTGCGTCCGTCGAGGTATGGAGCGCCGAAGAAGAACTTAGAGCAGCGGTGACCGCCATCGTCCTTGCCCCATGTGGAAGCCATGGAAGTCTCGCCAGACTCGAAGCGTGCAAGAGGGTAGGTGATGCATTGGTACGGCTTACCTGTTTCGCCGTCCATATATACGAGATATTCTGCGCCCTGACACATGAACCAGTTCACACCACCGCCTGTGGCTGCACGATAGTTCTTCGTGGCATCGCCCACGGTATAGGTAGAGCCGTCGGCACAATGGATCACGGTACCGTCGGCAGCACGCATCACAGCCTCAGCCTTGCCGTCGCCGTCCCAGTCGTAGGCTATGATGTTCTGCTCGTTGTTCTGGAAGTCGCCCATGTTAGGGCCGCAGTTCACCCACCATAGGCGTGTGCCGTCCTGTTTCAAGACCTCGAATATGGAGTATTCGCCAGAAGCCTTACCGTCAAACTTAGGTCCGAGTCTTGGGTAGCTCTGAGCCATCTCACTCTCGTTGTCGAACTTCATAAGGATTTCCAGTTCGCCGTCGCCGTCAACATCGGCACAGCACGCATCGTTAGGGATGAGGGTGGATTGTATTCCCTCATGCTTTAGCTTTATCTCCTTGTAGCTAGTGCTCCATACAGAGGCAGCCTTGCTCTGTACCTGTTCCTGTCCGCGTACCACGGCAGAAACGGTGTAGGTACTTGTCTGGCTGCCCGAGGTATCGGAGTAGTTGGATGTCGTCAGTCCCGACTTTATCAGTGTCCCATCCTTATATACGTTGTATGTAACGTCATAGTACTCAGAGCCTAAGAGTCGCCAACTGAGATACACTCCGGAGTTCACCTTCATGGCCACGAGGCCACGGTCGAGCTTATCCGTAGTGCGCTGGGCGAAGGAGGGGAGGGAGGCTATTGCCGCTCCGATTATGATTAGTAGTTTCTTCATTATTTTTTACTTTTAGTTATATCATTTAAGAACGCACCTTCGGTGCTTGAACTGACAATAATTACCAATCTTACCAATCTTTTTCCAATAAATTTTATTTTACAAATTTATGAAGATTATCTTTGGTGATAAGTTCATAACGATCGGTTTGTTCATCATAAGCATATCGTTCGGAATGAAAGTTTGCTTCTCCATAATTAACCAAAATACCTCTGTCTTGTTTCGTTATACGAAGATAATTGAATAGCTGTGCTCGGTGATCAGGTGTTATTTTATTGACTGATTTAAATTCAACAACTACATCTTCACATACAAAATCTGCTTGATATACTTTCTTAAGCTGAATACCTTTATACCAAGTATGCAATACCACCTCTCTTTGATATTTCAAACCTCTAATATCAAGCTCTTTTTCCATTGCTTCTTGATATATTGGTTCTTCCATCCCCCGTCCAAGAACATTATATACTTCTTGTGCGGCTCCAACAATTTGATACATGTGCATCCATTGTTCTTTTGTCATATTTTTATGGATAAAGATTGGTAAGATTGGTAATTATTGTCAGTTAAAAGCAGCTTGCTGCTAAAAAGTTAATTGTTCACCACCTTTTTGCCATTCTTGATGATTAATCCCTTAGCATTGCCATTGATGCGCTGACCGTTGATATTGTATGTTTGCTCATTGGTGGCATTAATGTTATTTTCCGCCTTAACCTCGGTAATCCCCGTCGTTGCTGGCCAATATTTCGCAATCTCGTCCTCGGAGAGGATTATCCATTGCTGCTTGGTGGCAGAATCGGAGAAGTCGAAGGTTACGAATGAGGCGTTGGAAGTATAGTTTGAGGTATTGGCTGAAAGGGTGGAAGTACCAGTAATCCAATAGCCGTGGGTAGTGAAGTTATCTGTAGCCGTGGTGATGGTTACATCGGTACGGTCGGGCATGAGCTGGAACTTCTCCGTATCAGCAGGCTTTGTGGTGGTGTAGAGCATATAGCCACTACGCTTGGAGAGATACTTGTTCTTAGCCACGTTCTTGAAGAGATACATGCCTGTTTCTGGCTCATAGGTCAGCGTCCATGCAGCCTCGTCAGGAATGCCGTTGTTGCCAGAAAGTATATCCTTCAGGGCAATGGTCTTTGAGCCGTTGGCATAGAGAAGAGCCTCACCGAGTCCGCTGGCAGAGTTCTTGCACATGATATAGTACTTCTTCGTTTCATCGAAATTGAATGTGTAGCCAGCGAGTCCGTTTGTGTAGGCTGTGGTAGGGCAGAGACCATCGATGAACATCGCATAGAGCAGACAGCATCCACCGACATACTGAAGCTCGAGGTGTTTATCCTTGTCTGCGCCATTAACGAACCAGTCGTAGGTAGCACTTGAACCCCATGCGTGAGTGCCGTCGCCTACCATACAGAAATCAGAGGTGTAAGGGTTTGCCTCCTTGTTCTCAAGGAAAGAGTACATCTTGTTTGCCTCACGACCGTACCATTTCCAGTTATGGAGGTTGGTGTCAGCATAACGGTCGGAAGTGCCTACGCCTACACCGTGACCAGTTTCATGAAGCACCGTACCGATAGCCTGATTACCTGCATTAGGTCCGATGCGCATCCATCCGCCATAGCTGCAATCGGCAGTCTGGGTACTTGCGCCATAGTGACCAGAGAGCGTGAAGCCCTTGATGCCAGTCCACTCGTTGAAATATTCTATTGTCTGGTTAATGGCTGTGCGGCAACGGTCGTTGGCCTCCGCCGTTGGAGCACCATTATCCCATGAGCCTGTGCAGTTACCCTTCGGGTGGGTGACAATCTTGACCTCTTCGCCATACGCTATGGTGTATGTCTTGTTCATGACGTAAGGACGGAGGTAATACACGGTGGCAGGTTCAAGGTTGGTGATGTGGTAGATATTTCCGTTGAGCGTCCAGTACTCGGTGGTGCGGTCGTCGAGCACCGTGGGATTATGTTCCCTACTCCAGCATACGCCACGCTCAAGGATATTCGTTCCTGTCATCGTGGCACGCATGAGAGCCTGTGTAGCACCCGTAGGGACGTATGTGTTCGTCTTTGTTACCTTCGGCTCAAGACCATCGCCAGGGGTGGCGTTTGCGAGGTTAAGGGCAAATTCCGCCTTTGAAATGGTGGAATTAAGGGTAAAGAGAGCCTTTTGCATAGCCATGCTCTCAGAAGTCTCGGTGATAGTCTTTGCCGTCTGGAGGGCAGAGAGAAGAGGCGTGAGAGCCTTTGCATCAATATTCTGTGAGGCGAGACCTTCGGCTTTTGTGATGCTTTCTGATAGCTTTGAGAATATGACTTCGGTGGATTCTGCCTCAATGAGCGTAAGACGGAAATTATCTATGGCGAGCCAGTTCCCCTTAGCCCCTTTTGCTATGAAACCAATCTCCACCTCACCTGTGGTGCATGAGAAATCCACGCTATAGTCATTCGGGGTGAAGACATCGGTCTTCTGGTCGCCAGCATAGATGTATGCACCAGAGCATTGCTCAGAAGTGGAAGCCTCGTTCAGGTTCTGCGCTGCTACCGTGAGGGTATATTTGCCCAATGGGAGGTCATTGATGACCTGTGAGACGCTTGCATCACCAACATTACTGCCCTTCGATACCCATTTCTCTACATACACGCTGCCCTTCTTCTTTGTGAAAGAAGAATTTCCCTGTACTTGAAGACCGCTTGACTTCCATTTTGAAAGTCCGCCAGTCTCGAATGACGGGTTGCTGATGTATTGCGTGGCATCGGTCTGGGCAGAGATAGAGCCTAACCAAGCCTTACCAAAGGGAAGGATGTTTGATAGTAATGCCAATAAAAGTATTCGTTTCATAGGGAAGAGGCTGTTTTTACTTTATTCTCTTCTTTCCATTCTGGATATATATACCCGATGGAACATTCTCATTATTCATCTTAACGCCCTGAATGCTATAGATAGCATTTGTGCAGATGGTTGATGCAGGTTGGGTGATAGCTGTCACCTCACCGCCGTTTTTGATAGTCTCAACCTCATCGGCAGAGAGGGCATAGTTATAGATGCGCAGGTCGTCGATATATCCGACGAAGAATGGGTCTGCAGTATATTGACTGCGACCGATGTAGTTACGCTTAGGATGGAAGTCGGATGGGCGTAGGGTGATTGACGTTGAGGTGGTAGCCTTGCCATCAACATAGAGCGTAACGGCTTCTGGTGCAAGAGTAACGGCTATATAGTGCCAGCCTGTGGTAGCCTTTGTGGTAGAGAGAATCTGCTCGTCACCTCCGTTTTTGAGGACAAGGCGCATCTCACTTCCATTGCTTGGGGTAAGGAAGAAATACTGGTCTGTGCCATTACCGAAATCGAAGATGCGCTGCCAGCTATTGGTGTTGTTTATGTTTACCCACATTGCTATCGTCATCTCTGAGAGATTGCCGACAGAAGGAGGGAGGGTAAGATAAGCGTCTTTGCCCTTGAGGTAGAGGCTCTTCTTTCCGCTTTTCTTCATCAGAGCGCTGTATGATGTAGAGCCTGCAGTAACAGCATCAAGGATATTTGCTGTTGCATCGTTGGTATTATCCTCGAAGTCATAGTGCGCTATGAGGGCTTTGTCTGCATTGGCAGTTACGTTTATCTCAGAAGAAGCTTCCGATTGATTGCGTGAGTTGTCAACAGCCTTTATCTTATAAATATAGTCCATGCCCGGAGTGATATCATTATCGATAAACTCCGTGCTTTCTACCATGCGACCTATCATGTCGTAGGTGTCGCCAGTCTTGCGGAAGATGTTATATCCTAAGATGTCATCCTCTGAATTGGCATTCCAAGAAAGCTTGATAGAACCGCTCTGAACCTCTGCAGATACATTATTTGGGGCAATAGGGGCATCAAGTTCGAGTTTCGGCTTTGCTTCTACTGGCATGAAACGCCATTTCTGTTCTGGATTGCCTGTGAATTCAGCCTGCTGTATATATTTATTTACTGCTGTTTCTGCATTCTTCACCTCAAGATACAGACCGCTATGACGTGAGCGGATGTACCAGCTATCATTTCCGGCATACTCAAGGAACCATTGTTCGTTAGTTCCCTTACCGCCTTGTGTATTGATGATTGAAGCGCCAGCTGTAGTGCTCCAGTCCTTTACATCCATGAGCATGTAAGGATTCTTCTTCCAAAAGAGCCAGAAGTATCCGAGGTCGCCTTGTCCTGTGGTAGGAACCATCTCAAGGTTCCATTGGTAAGCATCGTTGATGTTTGGAGTAGTGGCATTGATGGTGTATTTTCTCAGAGCAATACCAGTGTTGTTTGTCGTGCTGCTATTGTATGTTCCGAGACAAAGCTTGGCATTCATGTTCATTATGACGTATGTGCCGTTCTTGATAGGGTCGAGTGGGGCATCCTCACCGCTATGGATGAGTACCATTCGCTCTGCGTTGGTCTGACCTTTCTGATAGCCTGTTCCGCCAGGCATTTCTACGGAGTATGAGTATGTAGGGCCATAGCCATCGAAGAATACAGGGCGGTCGGTTGATATGAATTCGTATGAAGACTTTGCGGCCTGACGCTCGGAAGTTCCGAGGAAGGCATCCATACGGCCGTCTTTACGTTTATATACGGTTGCAGCCGACCATGCGTCACGATTCTCGGCATAGCCTATTTCCTTGCCATAGTATGAAGCCTTACAGTATTCTCCGCGAGCAGCACCGTCCCATCCCCACCATACACCAGACTGCATTCCGTAGTGAGCACCGATGAATGCTTCACCTACATTGTGCAGCTCGTCAGCTGTGGCATAGTTACCGTCATTCCTCACTTTTTGCCAGAAATCAGCATAGTTCTTGAAAGAACCTGCAAGCTGATGGGTATTACCCTCGGTGGCATAAGGCAACATATAGTTATACCACTCAAGAGCCTTATCGCAGTTGAGGGTGTTACCTGCGGAAATGCGTATTCCTGCAAGGTCAGGATCTTCGGATATGAGCTTGGCAATAGCCTTGAAATGATCCTTTGTTCCTTCGCCCCATCCATCGTAGTCAGGTTCGTTGAATGGGGATATAGTGATTACATTAAAGCCTTTCTTCTTGGCATAGAGAACGGATGCCTTGATGACCTTGTACCACTCTTCGGGCTTACCATAGTAGTTATCCTTGTTCAGTGCCTCATGGTCACAGTTCAGGATGACATTACGCACACCGCTGATAGCTATATGGTCAAGGCGTTTTTGAAGAGCTGCCTGTTGTGCAACAGAGAGTTCTCCGTTTTCATTCACAAGGTCGCTTGGCTGGAATGAGATACGTCCAGTAGCCATCACGTCCTTGCCGATATAGTTGGTTCCGCGCCTTACGTTGTCATCATTATCCCATGCCACATCCATACCCCACTTGATAGGCTCTTGTGGTATTTGGTACTCGCTGATATCGGCATCGGCCTTGAATGGAACTGCAATAGCATCGCTTTTGCCATTCGTCACCCACATGGAAGAGTGGATGGTATTTTGCGCAAACGATGCTGCCGGGAATCCCGACAACATCGTTGCTAATATAATCACTTGTTTTTTCATAGTCATACTGTTTTTTCTTCGTCGTACCTTCTCCTATGTACCCCTTATGTTCTTATTTTTAATAAGAGTTACATAAGAGCTACATAAGAGCTACATAAGAGCAGCATAAGAGCTACATAGGAGTTACAACGGAGGATTAGAAGCCGATTCTGCCTTTCCAACGCAGGAACCAGTTGTTCTGGTCTTTCAGGTCAACAGAGACACCGCTTGGAGCCGTTCCGTTTCTGCCTTGAATCTTTTTTTCAAGCCATGCAGGGTCATTACGGCGGAGAGCCACACGGAGAAGGTCGTAGAAGCGGTATCCCTCAAAGGCGAACTCAAGAGCTTCCTCGTCGATAATCATCTCCTCAACCTTGTCCTGCTGCCATGCAAGCTGCTCGGCTGGATCTGTGATATTAGGATTGTAAGGCATCTGGTAGTACTCGTTTGCAGGAGTAAAGCCAGAACCACGGCTATGGATACCTATGGTGTTTACTTCAAAATTCCCATCCCTGTAAGGGCTTGAGTTGGCTACATAGGCGCTACTGATTGAGGATAGACGTGTACCAGGGAAGTTGAAGTCCTCCATAATCTTGAGTGAATCAGCTCTGTAGTGAGGGATGATGCTGTCCTGAAGCACATCGGTGTTCACACCAGAAGATAGAATCTGGAACGCATAACGAGGATATCCAGCACGGTTAAGAGCTTCTGCCAATCGGAGATATACAAGTGTACGGCGATAGATGTGGACGTGCTTTGTTAAGTGTTTTCGTATTATCTGCCTTGGGTATCTTGTGCCATCAACGACGTGGTTTCCATCATTAACCCATGCCTGTGAAAGACGAAGATCTCCGTTTCTGTGATTCGAAAAGTTTTTTGGCGCATATTTTACATCGCCTTGGTCGTTGTAGCAGTAAACCTGACTCTCGGAGAGATTGATAATTTTATTTGAAGGTACGAGACTTGCTTGATAGTTGTTTTGTGAACTGGTGTTGAAAATGTCACGAAGTTGACTGTAATGTCCTTCTGACGGGATAGAGTCCATTGGAAT
Organism: uncultured Prevotellaceae bacterium; assembly: GCA_946406435.1. Classification (GTDB taxonomy): domain Bacteria; phylum Bacteroidota; class Bacteroidia; order Bacteroidales; family Bacteroidaceae; genus Prevotella. The sequence continues at coordinate 9,970 of CAMJKP010000025.1, forward strand.
CATTGTAATCAATTCGTTATCAATTGCAGTGCTCAATTCTACTTCTGAACCGAATGAATACTCTAACCATAGTTTATCTGAAGTTAATTCTTGGTCTGTATAATTCCATTCCACAAGATCATACCATTCTGCGGCATAATTCGTAGTAGGATAGATAGAATTCCTTCCATTACGGGTGTTGAGGTAGTCGTGATAGTATTTAGCTGCCTCGAAATAGTTCTCGGACCAAAGATAGAGGTCTGCAAGCACAAGGCGAACAGGGAAAAGGAAGTTCTTGGATGGGAGACTTTTTATGGGACCATAGTTTGGCAATTCCTCGGGAAGTTCCTCGTCAACGAGTGCCGAAAGATTGTCCTCGTTGATGAAGTAGTTACATACCTGCTTAATGTCATACATTGGATATGAACGTTCTGACTCCTCCTTTGTCATTATCGGCTCTGTGACGAATGGTACACGACCATAGGTTGTAACCAATTGAAGGTAGGTCCATGCACGAATTGCCTTAACCTCGGCATATTCTTTCTTGAAGATGAACTGGTTACGGCTGTTCTTCAACTCTAAGTCTGCCTTAGCAATGAAGTAGTTGCAGTTGTTTATGATAGCATAATAGTCCAATGGATTATTATACATATTGTCATCACCGATAGTGAAGTTGGCAACAGCGCGAAGGTCGGCTGGTGTCACATCTGTAACTGTCATAAGATCGCCGCGTGCCTCTCCGAGAAGGACAGTGCGGTCGGCAATAGCCTGAACCTTGTTCAGAATACCGGTGAGAGAGTATATCGTATCTGTGGCATTGTTGAGATGATCTTTCTTCGCATCAACGATATAGGTTGAATCCTGATCGAAGAAGTCGGAGCAAGAGGTTAAAAGCCCCCCCAGTCCCCCGAGGGGGAGCAATATAGACAGTAATACTGTCAGAGGATTTTTCTTATATTTCTTAATATTCATAATATTATCAATTACAAATTTAAAACCATAAATTTCAGCCTTTCTGCCCCCTCCCTCGGGAGGGCGGGGGGGAGGGGCCTTACAGATTAATCTTGATACCAGCCATGAAGCTTCTGCTCTGTCCAACGTAGCCGAGGTCGATGCCTTGACCTATTACGGATGGAGTACTTGAGAACTCAGGATCTGTACCGAGATATTTTGTGAGCGTGAGTACATTGTTTGCCTGAATCCAGAACTGGAGTCCCTGAAGGTATGTTGAGTTGATAGGGAGGTCATAGCTGAGAGTAATGGATTTCAGCTTGAGGTATGAACCGTCCTCAATCCAACGGTCAGAGAAACGTGAATTCTCCATTGGATCCTGGAATGTTGCCTTTGGCATGTCGGTTACATCACCTTCTGCCATCCAGCGTCGTGTCATGGCTGTTGTCTGATTCATAAAGCGTGAGCCAGACTCCAACTGTTGACGCATATAGTTATATACATCATTGCCAAGACTATATGATAAGTTAGCATCGAGTCTGAGGTTCTTCCATGAAACAGAGGTGAAGATGTTTCCGTAGATGTCAGGGTTCGGATCACCGATGACAACACGGTCATTCTCGTCAATTCTGTTGTCTGCATAGATATCGTCAAATATCATGTCACCTGCCTCGAAATAGTTCTTCTTTACTCCGTTTGCATCAAGGACGTACAGACCTGCATCCTGTGCCTGTTTGGTGGTAGAGAACACTCCCTTAGTGCGATAACCATAGAACAGGTTGGCTGCGCTGCCCTCCTGAGTAAGGATGGTGGCACCGTTGATGTCTGTGGTGTACCATGTCTTGCCGTCTTTTAGTCCAAGACTTGTAATCTTATTTTTATAATGACCAACACTTGCGCCAAGTTCCCAGCCCCAGTCCTTTGTTGCTATGATTTTTCCGCGAATGTTAGCGTCATAGCCATTGTTTGCAAGTTCACCGCAGTTAGCCCAGTTCTGCTCTATGCCTGAAATAAAACCGAGTTCCTGAAGTGCAAGTAGTCCTGTGGTTGATGACTTGAAGTAATTGAAGCCAACAGAGAGGTGGTTGTTGAGGAAGTTTCCTTCAAAGCCAACGTTAAACCTACGTGTGGTTTCCCACTTGATGGCAGTATTTCCAATGCCAGCGTATGTGAGTCCCGCAATTTCGTTCAGGTAGAGTGATGATGCGAAATGTGATTTGGCTGCGAATACGTCGATGTCATCATTACCGCTCATGTCGAATCCTGCAGTAAGGCGCAGATAGTCGATGCCAGGTATTTTTGTGAACCAAGGCTCGTTGGTTATTACCCATGAACCCTGAATAGATGGGAAGAGCCCCCATACTGTGCCAAGCATCTTCAGACCGCCAATAGCATCTTTACCAAAGCGAGAAGAACCGCTTGCAGTGAGGTTTACCTGTGCAAAATAGCGACCGAGGTAGTCATAGTTGCCCTGAACGTACATGTCTAGATTGGTCCAAGATTCGTCAACACCCGTGCTTTGTCTGTTGAGAAGTCTTTCACTCATGAATGGCGTCTTGTCTGAACCAGTGTTGTAGCCAAGTTGCTTACTACGAGTGTAGTTCTCGGAATTAATGCGAACACCGCCGAATACTGCAATGTTGTGAGCATCATAGCGGTTATTCCAAGACAGACGAGTGTCAGTCTGTACGGAGTTCTGCTTTGTTGCAAGTGAACTTACAAGATTCTCACGATAGGCAGATACGCTTGCAACATAGAATGCAGGTACACCGTTTACTGGCAAATAGTATTTGTTATTTGTGTTCACGAGGTTATAGCAGAAGTGCTCGCTGAGTGAAAGGTGCTCGTTGAACTGATATTTAGGAGTAACAGCGATGTTGAGCAGTGAATTCTCAAAGTGGTTTTTGTTCTCAGCCTCTGCATACTCGTTGAAGGCTACAGGGTTTCCCAACTGGTAGTTATAGTTGTAATAGCGTGTGAGTGCCTCGTTGAGGTAGGTTTCATCGGTGATATCAAGATATGTGTCGGAAATCTTGCCTGCACCGTATGAGTAAGGACTGAGGAACGGAGCCTTGACGTATCCGAGGAATGAAGGTGCGGTTGGTGTACCCTCATCGTATGTTATTGGTGCTCCATCGTCGCGTATGTCTCGTGTAAGATTTGAGAATGAGGCATCGAATCTTACGCTAAGCTCATTTGTTATCTGTACATCCGTATTGAAGCGTATGTTAAATCGAGCCATGTCATTGCATTTCATGGTGCTGTTGGCAAGGGTATAACCTACGGATAGATTATACTGCGCAACTTCATCACCACCTTCTACATTGATTCCATAGTTCTGTGTTGCTGCAGAGTGGTATATGTACTTTTTCCAGTCTGTATTGTTATGATACTGGCGGTAATAGTAATACTCCTCGTCTGCATTTAGGAACTTGAAATCGTTACGAGGGGTATTGACGGTTTTCAACAGGGTAGAAGAGTAGTTGCGATACTGTTCTGCGCCCATCATATCATAATACTTTGGCTCTGTTGTGACCCCAGCAGAGATGCTTGCCGTGATGCGTGTTGCAAGACCTGCAGAGCGGTGTGTCTTAATCTCGATAACACCATTAGCACCACGTGCGCCATAAAGGGCTGTTCCATTACGGATAATGGATACGCTCTCAATGTCGGAAGGGTTTATATTGGTGAGAATGTCGTTAACGAAACCGCTATGAAGCATTTCACGACCATACTGCTGTTCGATGATTACGCCATCAACCACAACGAGTGGCTGTGCGTTGGAATTAAGTGAGTTTAAGCCCTGAATGAAGATGTTAGAGCCGACACCTGGAGTTCCACTGCGCTGTGTGGTATAAGCGTATGCACCAAGCTGTTTCTCAATCTCCTCCTTGATGTTAAGGGCATTTGAATACTTATAGTCGCTTGTCGAAGCAGCGTTGATGACATTGGTCTCCTCTGTATATTCAGATTTCAGTGAAGAACTGATGAGACGGACTGGACGCTGTGTGTCCCCCTCTGCAAGACCGATGACTACTGAGTTGTAACTTGGTGTTGATACGTAGATTGCAGACGTGAACCGTGGTACGTAGAAAACATAGTTACCATTCTCATCGGTCAAGGCACTATACCCTTTTATGCCTTGCGCCTTGACAATGGCACCAGCGAGAGGCTTGCCTGTAACGGCATCCACTACGGTTCCTCTCACGATGCGTGTATCGTATTTTTTCTGAGGTTTCCTTACCTTACGTACAATCGCCTGTGGCACATCTTCTGTATCTTCTGTATCATCATCTTGAGCAGAGACACTCAGAGGACATGCCATAAGCATTGTAAGTCCATATAATATATATCGTTTCATAAATTCTATTAATAGAGCCCTTTCCCCCGCCCTCCCGAGGGAGGGAGCCGATTCGGTAATGGGGGATCGGCTATGTTAATTACTAAGTTAATATTATCAATTCCTTTTGCCTTTTAAAGACGTGGAACCAATTTAATGCAGTCCATTCGCAGGGTTTTCGTGTAGATACCTTTATTTACATCAGAGCTTCTGACGTTAATGTTGATGAATGCCTTGACCTGTGGTTCCTGAAGCTCGTAGGAGCATGTAGGGAACTCGAATGTTCCGATATGAATCTCATGAACTTTTGTCGGGTCGGTAAGGAATGTCTGCTTTCTTGTTGAACTGTCATAACTGATATCTCCACCATCCTTGTCGCTGACTTCCTTTGACACTTCTTTTCCATCCAGATCATGCCAGTAAAGAGTCACGCTGAATCGGGTAGGGAGGGTATCTGTTGCCAGAGTATTACCTGCGGTGGCTGGTACTGTCACAACGTACATATCGTATTTCTGGTTTGACAATACATTAGGTATTTTGAGCAGTACTCCCATATCCCTGAGGTTTGCAGGGATAAGAGTTTGATAATCATGATAATGCAGCTTGTTGTAGAATGGATTGTCGGTTTGTACCGATGTGTATATCCAGCTTGGCTTTGCATCTGGTGTTTCACCTGCGAGGGAGTCCATTGCGACGTCAACATCCCTTATTATCAACTGATTGAAACCGTCTCTGTACTTTATTTTCCAGTTGTCGGTTTTCAATATAACTCCATTACTACATACCTTTTGTCCTTTGATGTCTGTAAAAATTCCATCAGGCTTTGCATACGGTTTGTAGTACAAATAAGGATGTATGTCGTATGAACCATAGGTGTTTCTCCTATCAGAATAGGATATTGCTATTGGTGATACGATAGAGTCTATAGCTTCTGTTGTTCCGAGTAGTGGATTGTTTGTTTTGTTGAACTGCATTCCTCTGAGAATATTGAGACGAGGATATAAGTACATAAGGGAGTCACGTCCAAATACCTGTTTGTCGTATTGGAACAAAGGCACGTTCTTTTCATACTGCTCCTTCCATGCCTTATTTGTTGGCATAAGTGCATAATAACAGCTGTCTTCATTGTCAAGACGTGCATACAACCTATTACTACTATAGAGGATCTCGTTCTCCGTGGTAGTTACGGAGTCGAGATAGTGCTGCTGACCTTTGATGATTTCACCTGGAACAGATGCCTCAGAATCGAATATTATCTTGTGGAACTGATATGGGTCAGACATATATAGGAAGTTGCTTACGCTGTCAAGATCTGGATCACTCTTTACATACTCAAAGAGATTGTATATGTAATCGGCTTTTTCTCCTAAGGTGAAAAGAACGCCATTGCCTGTTATGGTGTTTGTGCTTGTAAAAGGCTTACCAGAGAATGTGCTGTTGGTGAGTCCGAGATACTTGCCGTTCATCATGCGAATGGTGGTATCTGGTGACTCGTTTGCAATGGAATAGTTGTACAAGGCGATGTGGTTCATTACGAACTCCTTTATTGCTGAGTTCTTATCGCCTTTCAGTCCCTTTGCAAGGTCTGCCTGATACTTGTTTATGATGTCATTTGCATCAGCATCTGTGAATGCATCATTTGTTGGGGCGAAGACTGTGAACACCTGACTGCTTGAAAGTGACTTGTGATAGCCTGTAGCCTCAATGACCCTTGCAAAGTTTGAGAGTTGCTGATTATTCTTGATAGACTCCCATAAGGTGCCTTCTCCCATGACTCCTTGCTGGTAGTGCTCGTCCCATGTGTCAGTACATGAATTGAGGCCGAGTGAGCTTAGTGTAAAGAGTAAAGTGTAAAGTGTAATGTAGAATGACACTTTACTTTTACTCTTATTTATATGTCTCTGAATTGAACTTTTCATATCGTATATGCTATATACATTAACTCATTAATCTATAATCTTTAATCTTTTTTAGAGGTCATCCTCGGATGAACCGCTATCGGATACACCATAGACGGACTTAGGCACGAGCTCAAGGTAGTCAAGTGTTGCTTCCTTTTTCTTTGGAAGAATTGTTGATACGTTCTTGATGCGAAGGGTATGAGTCTTGCCAGCTTCTATATATACCGTACAGAGCACTTTGCGTGCACAGTTTGCGATTGTTGACAAAGCACTACCCTTGGTTGCCATTGTTCCGTCAGAGCTTACAAACAGAGAGTGAGGACCACGGTAATATCCCTTGTTCTTCAGAATCTTGAAGTCTTCCTGACGCTTTTCGTCGTCGTCGCGGATATTTGCATAGTCAGGGAAGGTCGTAGAACCATAAACGCTCTCATCCTTGATACGCTCTGCCATATTCAATGGAATACCTGTAGCTTTGTTGTCGAAATAAACCTGCATCTGACCACGCTCGGCACGGTCATCCTTCTTATTCATTGGAGGGAAACCGAGACGAATTTGCCATTCGCCTGAGAATGGAACTGGAGGTAGGTTGAATGTGATGTCGAATACCTCCTGAGCATCCATCTCATCACCATGACTACCCCAGTAGTGTGAACGTGGATACCAATATGTGAGACGGCTGTCACCTCTAAGGATTACGCCTTCAAGGTAGCCCTGTGGGAACTGATAGTTCTTACCACCTACACCGCCTTGAGTGATTGTTTTACCATTCATACGGATGTTGTTGGTCATGATTTCAGGGAAGATAGTAGAGAAGTCCATACGGATGCGACAGTTATGTACATTATCACGTGTGTCCTCATCGAACTTCAGAAGGTCGTCGATATAGAAGTAGATTCCGTTTATAGCATTATTGTCATACTGTTCAGGAACAGTTGGCAGAACGTGTACGCCACTTATGTTGTGAGTGTCGTCATAGCGACGGTTGAGATATCTGTCACCTACTATGCCTGTAGCACCTGCCCACTTGCTTACGGTGAGTTTCTCCACCTTTAGCATTGTGTAAGGGAGAAGTGTGGTGTACCAGTCGGTTGGATTGACGATATTGATATCTATACCTGCATCCTCACGTACTGTAAGGAAGTTATATCCCTGTACGTTACGGTCAAGGATATGATACTGCATAAGACGCTTCAGAGGGTTGATTGAGTCTTTGAGGTGCTCAAATGACCAGCCTTCCTTGTCAACGTCTTCCGGATAGACTGATTTATAGATTTCCACAGCTTTATTGTAGAGATCCTTGAGGTTCATTATACCCTTACTGTTGAGAACTGCGTCTGGTACAACGAAGGCTGTGAAGCCATACTTCTTTGACTCTGGATAATATACAGCCTCTGCAGAGCGTGAACCTGTGGTAATCATCTGCATTGCCCACTTTGAGTTCTTGTATCTCTCATAATCCTTGGCATACTGACGATCCTCAACGCTATCCATTCTCTCGTCAAGACCTGTCTCATGGATTGCATCGGCAAAGATTTTCACCTCGTCATTCTGCATGATAAGAGAGCCGACTGTCTTTGTAGAGTTTTCAAGTACAACGTCAATCTGGTGTACAATACCGTTTTCCACAGAGTCGTCCTGGTGTTCGAAGTATATAGTAGAGTTACTGTTTACTACAACTACAGAGTTGTTGTTTGCATCACTCTTGTGTTCAACCTGAACATTACGCTTAATCATGTTCTGGCTTGAAAGCATACCGTCTGCCATGTCAGAGACTGAGAAAATCTCAGGGATGAGGTGTGTACGGGCAATGGTATCACACTGAGAATCTGACAAGTCGTCAAGAGAAGAATAGTTATACTTCCTAAGGTATGCGTTCACCGCATCATTGTTAGGCAGGAAACATGTGTAGTGACCATAGGCTGAAAGCTGATCCATGAGTCCAGCACGTTGAACGATGGTGGCAAACTGACTGAATTCCTTGTTGTCTTGTAGATATTCACTCATCATCTTACCTGTGAATGTATAGTAGCTTCCTGCATCCGGCTCGTCAGAGCAAGAAGAGAAGGTGCAACTGAGTGTAAAGAGTAAAGTGTAAAGTGGAATGTAGAATGATAGCTTACTCTTTACTCTATACTCTTTACTCTTTAAACTTTTAATATGTTTTTGAATTGATTTTTTCATATCGTATATACTATTTACATTATTCGATACTCTTTAATCTTTTAGTTAGCCTCGATACTGCTGCTTTCACCGCTTCCGAATGCAGAATTCTGATGCAGATTAGGATTTACCTTTATCTCATCAAGATTGTATGGCCAGTAGATGGCATCCATCTTCTTCATCTTGCTCTGAATGATAGACTGAAGGTTTGTGTCCTTGTTTGAACATTTAGATGCGAGGTACTCGGTGTTGCCGTCACGCTGTGACCTGCGGACAAGGTCATAGTAGCGTTTACCCTCGAACATGAGTTCGCGATGACGCTCCTCATACACGAGATTCGTGATAGCCTCCTTTGTCTTGTAGTTTTTCAGAGCAAGGGTGTCCTTAAGAACCTGCTCACCGATAGAACGCTTGTTGACGGCATTTACGAGTTTGAATGCATTGTAGAGATTCTTGACATCAGCATCGGATGTAACGTCACCAGACTCCTGTGAAATCAACTGGCTGTAAGCCTCTGCTGCAAGGAGCATGATGTCTGACAGACGATAATATATGACATTTGCCTTGTTACGTGAGTCGTGGTTCATGCCGAATGTAGAATACTGACGGCTCCAGGTGGAAGAACTCCAGAAATCATTTGCAGTAGGAGCTATTAATCTGCTATTTGTAGTGGAAGCCGTGGTCTTGTTGATGTAGTCGGGCTCCTCCTTGCCTTTCCATGCAATATTCTCGTATGCACGCATATCAAGTCCCTTGTTCTGCTTGTCAAAGACCTTATAAGTGGCATTCCATTCGTCGAGGGAAACGTATGATGAAACGTTTACCCATGGCTTACGGTCTTGTCCTCCGTAGAAGTTACCATAAGGTACATTAGAGGCAAGATTGTCATCGCCCTTGATGAATGTAAGCTCAAAGATGCTCTCTATGCTATTTCCTTCAACGAATATCTGATTAAAGCCTCGACCGAATTGTGTGCTTGATCCTCTGTATCGTGTACCGATGAGAGGATAGCCATCCCAGTTTGCAAAGTCGTCTTGGGTGAATAATGATTTCATACTCTTTACTTCCTGCTTTTTATGCTCAATAATCTTATTGGCAAAGTCTATACATTTGTCATAGTCTTTCTGCCAAAGGTACATTTCACAAAGCATGGCATAGATAGCCCATTTCGTGATACGTCCAGTGTTAAAATAAGATGAGTATGAATTCGTTGTGAGTGGATATCCCTCAAGAGCATCCTCCCTCACTGCTTCGAGTGAGGAAATCAGGGTTGAGAGCACCGTGTTGAAGTCGGTGGCTGGAAGTGCCATCGCCTGCTTTCCCTCCTCCTCACTGTCATCCTCATAACATGTCTCCGTGTAGGGAACGTCGCGGAATGTACGTATGAGATAGAAATAGCAAAGTGAACGGATGGCTGTTACCTCCGCAATGTCTGCCTTTAATTGTGACTCTGTGTATGAAGGATCAACCTTGGCAACGCCTGGGGCATATTTCAGGATGGTGTTACACTTGTTGATGACACTATAGAAATCTTCCCATTTTGTATAGCCGTTGTTTGCTGTGAGGTTTTCCTTCAGTACCTTTTCCAGATTAGTATCCTTATGGTCTTCATCGGTATATACAACGTTCTCAGAACGGTACTCGCCCCATATCATCATACGGCTGATAATGGCTTCTGACTGTAGCTGAGAGTAGCATCCCGCGATGACTGCCTCTACGTCGGTCTTTTCATTCCAGAAATTCTCAAGGACGGTTTCGTTCTGAGGCTCAATCTCAAGGAAATCTCCGCAGCTTGTCAGCATAGCAGGACTCATAACACCTAATGTAAGTGCCATTAGCGCGATGCTGTTCTTGCGTATTTTATTTTTTATATTGTTCATAGAAATTACTAATTACAAATTAGTTTGTTATAGATAGTGTAATCTAACATCCTTCCTCTTGGGAAGGCTTGGTTAGGCTTTTAGAAGAATGCCGTAATGCCCAGTGTGTATGAGCGTACACGAGGGAGTTTACCGTTATCTTGTGCTGGACTATAACCTCCAGCAGAGATATCAGGGTCAACACCTGTGTATTTTGTAAGTACGAATGGGTTGTTAGCACTAAGATAGAGATTGATCTTGTTGAGGCCTATTGGCTTGAGCAGATCCTTCTTCAGAGCGTATGAGAGCTGGATATAGCTGCAACGCAGATATGAGCCATCCTCTACGAAACGGTCAGATATAAGCGTATTGTAGTTGGTTTCTGCACCGTACATGGCACGTGGAATGGTAGTAACATCACCTTCCTTGCGCCAACGGTAGTTTACTGCCTGACTCTGGTTGTTGTTATTAGTCATAGCCTCGGCATCGAGACGTGCAAGGTTGAGGATATCCACACCGACACGATATGTGAACTGTGCGGTGAGCTTCAAATCCTTGTAGTTTGCTGAGAAACCGAAACCACCAGTAAGCTTTGGAAGTGAAGAGCCGAGGTACATGATGTCGAGAGCATTAATCTGACCATCATGGTTCACATCCTCATAGATGGCATCACCACCACGGAAACTATAGTTTTTACCTGCACCAGGGTCATTGGTATAGTTGAACTTCATCTGGATAGGATCACCGTTGTCGTCATAGATGATCTTACCGTCGGCATTGAGGGCTACAGGTGCAGTATTGCCGGCATCGATGAATGCCTGCTGCTGCTCGCGTGGCATATTCTTGACGGTCTCGTACTGGTACATATATACGCCCTTTGAACGGAATCCATAGATAGCGTTAAGAGGGTTGTTGAGCTGAACTCGTGTGAGAACCTCACGGTTACCATTTTTATAGGTTGAGTTCATAGATTTCAACACACTTGGATCCATTTCAAGCAATTCGTTGCGGTTGTTGCCGAAGTTGGCATTGATGTCAAGTGAGAATGCGCCCTTCTTGATGAGTCGGTTGGTGTTGATATGGAATTCCCAACCTGTGTTACGAGTCTTACCAGTGTTTCGTGTTTCAAGACTTCCGTAACCAGAGCTTGAAGGAATACGATAGTTACCCATCAACATGTCAGAACGTGTGATGTTGTAAATCTCAAAAGTGATATTAAGATGATCCTCAAGGAAACCAAGGTCGAAACCTAAGTTGAAGTTCTGAACTTTTTCCCACTGAAGGTTCGTCAGCTTGAGGTTCTTAGGAGTCATGGCGCTGATACCAAGATACTCTGATGTACTTCCATACTTTGATACATAGAGATAGTTCTGGTTAGGAGCATTACCTACCAAACTCCATGATGGACGTATAGAGAGCATGGACAGTCCCTTACCCTTGATCTCTTTCATGAATGGCTCGTCGATGATATTCCAACGGCCAGAGAACTGTGGGAAGTAGCCCCATCGCTTGTCTGGTCCGAACTTGGTCGTACCATCCATACGCAATGTAGCATCGAGGTTATAGCGGCTCTTGTATGAATAGTGTGCAGTAAATGTGTAGTACAGGGAACGAGACTCGTTGAAACCTGACTCAAGTTTCGTAATCTTACCACCTGCATTAGGGCTTTCAATACCACCGGAAGGAAGTCCCTTACCTTCTGTTGACTGGTTGCTTGAACTACCTGTCTGTACTTCCATACGTGCCATTGCCATTAATGAGTGATCTTTATTTGGCAAAGAAGGAATGTATGTCAGAGAGTGTTTAGTGGTTAGGGAAACACTCTTTGAGCTTGCCTCTCTTGAGGTGTTGTGTCCTTGATTCCATGATGTTGTGACGAGTTCTGACGGATAGAATTTCTCTTCATAGTTATTGAAGATATTCATATAAACCTGTCCTTTATAGGTGAGGCGGTCGTGATCATCGTCCATACCCATGAGTTCATACTTTAGAATAAGCTCTGGGGTAAGGTCATATTTTGCCTGGTCGTTCTTTGCCAGATGGGCACTTGCTACAGGATTGACGAATGAACGCTGATCTTTTTCGAATACGCTTGAACCCATTGACAGACCGCTCTGAAGCATGTTGTAATAGATATTCGTATCATTACCATTGTCATCCTCTTCATATACGCTCATATTTGGCATTTTCTTTAGGGCGATATCATAGAGGTTGTCATAGTTATGATTGTACTTTGTATAGGTAAAGGCGAAGTTCGTCTGTACGAGGATTCGCTCACTGACATTATAGTCAAGGTTCACACGTGTAGAGAGACGCCTCATCTTGTCTTCGATAGATGTACCCGTCTCATGGTCGAAACCACCGGAAATACGGAAACGTGCCTTTTCACCACCACCGTTTACCGTGATATAGTGGTTCTGGCGAAGTCCGATTTGTGTAACTTCCTTCAGCCAATCCGTATTATCGTCGTACTGCCGCCACTCAGAGAAATTATGATCGTAGTTGATTTCACGAACATTGCTTGAAGCATCATTCTGACGTGGGTTGAAGTAAGACTCCTTGAGAAGCATTGTGTAGTCGTCACCATTGAGCAACTCCATACCCTTAGGCTGATATGTTCCTGTCAGTTTGAGAGAGTATGACACTTGTGGTTTGCCACGGCTACCACGCTTTGTGGTAAGCTCGATAACGCCGTTACCACCCTGTGAGCCATAGAGTGCAGAACCATCCTTCAACACGTTGATGGTTGCGATATCCTCTGTGTTGATGTTGAGAAGCTCGGCAAACTGATCGTCGCTTGCCGTGTTGGCATCAAAGTTTGAGAGGTCGAGATCACGCACGTTGCCATCCACTACGATGAGTGGGTTATGATTGGTAAGTGTTGACAATGAACCGCCGCCACGAAGACGCATGGTAGAACCTGAACCGAGGGCACCTGAGTTACCGACGATATCAAGACCTGCGATACGTCCCTGAAGGGCTTCGTCGATGGTGGTGATGCCAAGACCCTCAAACTCCTTTGTGTCGATGGTCTGCTTGGCGTATGAAATCTCATTTTCAGGAATGGCAAGACCATTGCCGTTTGCGCGCCTTTTTGACTTTACGACAACTTCGCTAAGAGTTGTCGCATTTGTCATAGTAACGTTATATGTGGTCTTGTCGAACTTGAATGTCTGAGTCTTTAAACCAACGTATGAGATGCGGAGTTTGTCCTTGGGGTTCTTTACCTTCATGGTGAAGTTACCGTTCATGTCGGTGATGGCAGACTCAATGATACGGCCTGTGCCGTCAATCTCACAGACGGTTGCTCCCATCAGAGGACCGAGGTCGTCACTGACGGTACCATGTACCTGTGTGATATCTTGTGCCATAGCTGCCAGGCTGCATAATGACATTGCGCATGTCATCAGTGCAACTCGACATTTATGACCTCCTATATTGTTTCTCTTTTGTATCATATTTATTTTAAATATAAAAATGAAAAATTAAAAATGAAAAATACATTTTAGTATATTCGCTTATTTTTATTGAATAATGTGATTTGTATTATTCATTTCTCATTATTCATTTTTCATTTATTTTTGACTAACTATTTCCATTTTGTCTCCTGACTCTTGTCATAGAGAAGCACGCCATTGATTTTGTGTAGTACAGCATTTGAAGATGCTGAGATGATGTTCTTGTATGATGTAGTGCTAAGATTATCCAACTTTACACCAGAACCCCATTCTACCCAATATTCACGACAGCACTTGTTGCTTGCAGCTATGTTTGCCGTATAGGTTCTGCCCAACTGATCCTTGACTGTCAGACTGTTTCCGTCCTGAGTTACGTAGATAGAATAGAAACGGTTGTTATTTGGATTCAGCTTGCCTGACTCATACTGGAAGTTAGAAACCTTGTCACCTCCGATATACACGGAATTATCCTGTATATGATAGCGTACAAAGTTGTGTATTCTGTCAGCAATGACCTTTTTCTCTTCTTCTGAATCAGTATTATTGTAGTCTTCCCATGTCGGGAGATAGCCATTGTCAATCATCTGCTTGATAGCAGCATCTGTAGGAACATAGATTGTATAGTTATAGTTGTCAAATATGGTCAGGTTCTTGTTCTCCGCAGGATTCAGGCAATAGTATTTGCCGTCCTTTGTTCCAAACAGTCCCTTACCACTTTCGTCTGCAAAGATCAAATTGTAGAACAAATGGTCGCCTCCCTTGTCGGACTCTTCTTTCAATATTTCATATACGGACTTAGCAGAAGTCATAGGAATCTGTACCTTGCCATATTCGTAATTATCCGCATCGTTTACTCCATAGGTCGTTCCGTTGCCGTCGCTGCCCATGTCGTAGATATATTTGCTGGAAGCCTTGATCTTCTCACCAGTATGAAGTTGGAGACCGCCCTGGAAGTACATGTCATTGCCTTCCTTGAATGCCTTGATTACACTACCAGCCTTTGTCTTGTACATGGTTTTGTCAGGTGTGATATCCTCAAGAAGAATTGAATTGTCAAGATAGTCATAGAGACGATTTACTGCAATATCAGGTGTGAGACTGTAGCCAGTAAAGTCTTCTGCCTCTTTCCATGAGCCGTCTGAAGCCATGATGACAGGGAATGCAATACAGTTAATCTGCTCCTTGTAGTAAAAGAATACAAGGAGATGTTGCTGTGGTAAACCGTATGAGCAAGGGTCGATGAAGGAAAGAACCTTCGCATCAGTACCGGATATCTTTATCCATCCTTCGCTATTGAAAGGAATAATCAGACTGAACTTTGAATCCATAGCCGTAAGGTATGGGGTGAAGTCTTTTGCAGCACCGTAACTGCTTACGTATGTTGGGGTGTAGTTACTTGTAAGAGCATGATATATCACACTGTAGTCGCTTGTACTCTGAACAAGTGCAGGGAACATTACAGATGAATACTCAGAAGGAGCAAACACCTTATTTGTTATATATACAACTCCATTACATCCCATAATACATGAGTCAACATCTGCAATAGTTACGCCCATAGAACGCTGTGAATCATCAAGTATGGAAGCGAACTTTGAAGGAACTGATGCCACGAATGACTCCTGCATGTTTACGTTGAGAAGCTTGACGAGTGTCTCGTATGGAATGTTATCCCATGTACCGAACTTGTCCTTCAGAACTTTACCAGAACCATTGTTAAACCATTCGGTTAGGGCTTTGTCGGTTGGGACGAGCATGCTTGCGGCATCATTCTGCATGATTATAGTGGTATTGTCTGCCATATACTGATTCCATCCTGGGTCGAATTTAAGCAGACCACTGGCATTAAGGACATCATCCCTTCTGCCTGTTGGAGTGTAAAGTTCGTGATTTCCGCTATAGTTCAGATAGCGGAGACTATATAATGAATCAGAATTCTCATATTCACGATGCAGATTCCAAAATTCCTGCTGGGCTGCCTTGTCCATTGCAACAGGAACGCTGAACCTGTTAATCAGTTTTGCCCATAGCGTGGTATTGCTGTTTGTGTTGATAATCTCTGCCATATTAGGCGTTGACTCAATTACTCCGTCAACAACATATATGTAGCCATTCTTACAGGTCTGCTCATTGCTGATTACCTTCCTGCCATTCACCCATGAGTCTTGAACAGATTCTGATGCATGATTGGATATTACATATAGGTCATTATCCTTGATATTGTTCTTTTCCATGAACTGAGGGAGAAAGTGAATCATAGGTGCAGAGGACTCATCCTTCATGATGTGGATGTTTTTCCCCTGACTGCGTACACTTCCCCATGCCCTGTTCACAGGGTCATCAGAAATTGACTTGTTAATAGGGAAATCCTCAGGCTTCATAACAGGAATATTGTCAAGACTGCTTGCTGCGGTATTACGGCGCATACACATACCGCTTTCTGGCAGTTTGTTGTCGTCATTTGATGGTACGTTAGACATTAGTTCGATAAGGTACGCATTATTGATCATCGTACCATTGAACAATTGTTTCTTCTGATCTAGGCTCAGTTCATCGTATGATCTTACGCCAAAAATGTTGTTAGAATTGAACCATGCCTGATAGGCATCATCAGATGCGACGAATAGTGTCTTAGAACCCGTCTTTGAAAGTGTCTCCTTGTAGTCAAGGTCATCAATGAGTCGCAGTGTCGTCTTGAAAGTCTTGGTTTGTCCATCTACTTGGATACCTTCTTCAAGGCGTTCATAGATAGAGTTGCCCAACCACTCGGGCTGACCTGTTAGGATATCCTTGTCGCAAGACTGCATCATGGCAGCACTTACAACAAATCCACCAACGGTCAGCATGTGAAGTGAAAGCTTTCTAGCCCACTTACACTGCATTCTCTTGCGTTTAGCAATTTTTCTAATCATATTTAGGTTTCGTTTATAATGGTTTTAATGTTTCACTTTATATATTGTTCAGGCGTTTAGCCTTAGTTGGTTTCATTTCCTTGAGTTTGGGTTTTATGTTTTCGCAATACGCTTTACACTTACCCCCAAATGTTCTTTCCTCTCTTCTTACACCGTCTTCTTTTTTTTTCAGGTTCTTAGGTTTTAGGTTTTCTGGTCGGAATGTTTTGAAATTAATAGATTAAGATATTAAAAAAATAATTTTCAATTGTTTTCGACCTTATAACCCTCTAACCTTACAACCTATGAAGTTGAGTTTTCGAAACTTCATTTTTTTTCACTCAAATACTGGGGTGGGTATATTTCAACCCACTCCAGTATTGTTATGTTAATTATGTACGTTCATTACTTCTTCATAATCTTCTTTACACCATTCTTTGTGCGGATGATGTTGAGACCGTTCTGAAGTGTGGCAACCTTGACACCGTTGATTGTATAGATGTCGATTGTCTCAGATGTGGCAATGATATTCTCTATGCCAGTTTCTGCAGAAGTTTGCTTGCTGCTGTTCTTACCATAGTAGAAGAGCTGGAATCCATCAGCCTTGAACCAAGACTCAGAAGCAACCTTGATAGAAATCTTATCATTGTCGTTCGCAAGCTTGAAGACTACGCTTACTTCCTCACCTGTGCCCTTGTCGTTTGTTGTAACCTCTGTTACATTGTTGTTTACGATAACCTTCTGTATGTTGTTTGCATCAGAAGCAACGAGACACTTGAGTTCGTATGTACCAGCAGGAAGATTGATGTTCTCGACATCCTGTGCAACGAAGAAACCACCTTCAACAGCAGAACCGTTCCATGTGTTGAATACGTATGAACCGTCTGCATTGCTAATCGTATAGGTTCCGTTGCTGTTTTCCTTAGAACCTGTATCTGATGTGCCACTAGCTGTTGTCCAACCTGTGAGGTCACCAGTTTCGAAGCTTGGGTTAGTGATCACATTTGTGATTTCTACAAACCTTTCATCGGTAGCTTCATCAATTGTTGCAGGAACAGCAAGCATCTTTGCGAGCTTTGTCATGTCTGCGATAGCCTGTTGAGCCTGAGCATCTGTGTAGGTCTTGCCGTCGATTGCTAAAGAAACCTCTGTGCTGAGTGTAGAAGCCTCAGAGATTACAGACTGACGAGCATCCTCAGAATTGCTGAGAGTCTCAATGAATGTCTCTGCCTGAGCTACGAGATTCTTGAAGAGCTTCTCTGACTCTGCTGCCTTGTCCTGAATTGCGAGGAGGGCTGCGAGAGCCTCGAACATAACCTTACCGTCGGTCTGAGCAAGAGCTGTATTACCAGCCTCGATAGCCTTCTTTGCCTCACCAGCGATGTCAGAACCCATAAGAGCCTCTGTATTGATGCTTGTTACTGCCTTTTCAAGCTCTGGCTTGATAACATCTGCATCATATCCCATGTAGATGAGCTTGAAGCGTGTGAAGATACACCATGAAGTACCCTCCTGAGTATTACCCTTAACACCGATACGGAGAGGATCACCCTTCTTTGCAACAAGACCTACAGCACTCTGGACGTACTGATTGTCATCAAATGCACGACCTGCATTACTCATGTCGTTAGGATACCAGTACTGCTTGTTTGGATCAATGTAAGGTGCTGGATTTGCATCTTTTTTGTAGTATGTATCATCTTCGCTATACTTTCTCTGGAACTTATAGATGTTGTCAAGAGAAGTCTTGGCATCGTTCAGGTAGATGTAAGCTGGAGAGTTTGTGATGAACTCATTCTTGTCAGTTCTCTCAGTACCATCCTCGTTGAAGTAGTACAACCAACCTGTATCATCGCCATTGTTGTAGCGATAGAAGCCCTGAACCTGAATCTGATACACACCTACAGGAGCATTTGATATGTCCTGATGAATGTCGAAGTTCTTAGAGTTCCATGCCTCTGCACACTTTGTATCTTTATTGGCAACAACGTTACCTGTCTCACCGCTGTGCTCCCAACCTTCCCAGCCTTGAGAGAAGTCGGTGTTCTTCAGCATATTGGTTACGTCAGTACCAGCTGGGGTCTCAGACTTGGCATTATCGTAAAGAGCCTGAAGAGTTTCTGTTTCTTTCTTAACATCTTCTGTAGAAAGTTCTAGCTCCTTGATGAAATTGTCATAGTCGAAGTTTATATAGTCAGCCAAATCAGATGCAATACTCATATAGGTTCCATCGTTAAGCATCTTGACAGCCTGATCTGCTAGAGACTTGTATGCTGCCCATGCTGCAATGTTCTCCTCAGCTGCTTTCTTTGTTGCATCGATAGCCTCAACTGCTGCCTTGTAAGACTGATAGTCGGTAGCTTTTGCCTTGCTAACTGCATCGTTGAATGATTCAATAATGCTCTTTGTCACATTTCCCTCTGGTAGGGTGGCATTGGCTGTGTAGTCCTTCATCAAGGCCTCCCAAGCATCAGCACCATTTCCATAATAGGTAAGACCAAAGTTGTCAACGATTGTCCAGTCATTGTTCTCCTTTGTTGACTTCTTGACACCAATCTTTGCTGTGCCTTCAGATACAGGGAACATTACTGAATTGGTTTTGTAAAGCTCTTTGCCTTCAGCAACTTCCTTTGTTGTACCATTGAGGTTTGTGAAGTCAAGCATTGTGTTTGGGATATAGTAAATGGTTTCACCATCCTTATATTCCGTAGCACCAATTGCTTCACCATTCTTGTCAAGATGCTGCTCACCTGGCTTGATTGGATCAAAGAGGTGCATGATGCTTGCTGTTGCGATGTCCTCGCCGTTAGCTGTAACGTTGGCACCATAGATCTTGGCATAGTATTTTGCCTTATCCTTTGTCGCTGTGAAATCATTGGCAATTTCACCTGCACGATAGAAACCGTCAGCATTTACCTTATAAACACCAACAGGAAGATCCTTGATTGCCTGATAGGTGTCGTAGTTCTTGTTAAAGTGCTCGGCAGCGGTACTTGCTGTACCTCCTGCACCGAATTTTTCTCCTTCCCAACCTGCAAAGTCGCCCTGCTTGTCGAATGAACGATTCTTTATAAGAGTAGAAACGTCTTTCGGATTAGCAAGTGTTGCGCTTGCCATATCAGCATCAGCAGCAGCCTTCAACTTTGCAGGAATAGCATCGATAGCAGCCTGAAGTTCCTCAATCGTGCTTGCCGTATTGTTAAATACTGTCTCCTCTGCAGCCAAGTCGATTGAAGGATAAAGCTTCTTCGCTTCTTCGATGTCTGCTTTGAGCTTCATAGCGGCAACATACACATTATTGATGGGTTCCCATTCTTTGTATGCATCTATGCTAACACCTGTCCACTCATAATCTGCTTCAATTGCAGGCTCTTTTGATGTGAACCATGATGTCAGATAGAGTCGTGTGTCAACAAAATCTTTTGCAATGCCGAGGTATTCATCGGCAAATGCCTTATTACCAATCTTGTACTTGCCATTTCCAAGATCTGTAAGAGTCCAGGTGTTGCAGTTAGCACCATTGTTGTTGTCAACCCAGATACCAGCGTTTGAGTCAACAAACGTTTTACGCCACTCTTTGAATTTGGCAACTGAATCTACTAGAGCATAAGTACCATCGGTCTGTTCTTGGATTTTCCAAGGCATACCCTTGTCTCTACTTGCAGAGCCACGTGTTTCATAGTCGTTAGCACCGAGCATGAACGACCCTGTAGATACATTGTACAGATATTGGGCTGTAACGCCATCCTTAACGATATCTTGCGTCGTCGGAACCGGTCTTACCCAACCATCAGCAAAAACAGATGAAGTCATCATCATTGATGTACCTAAAATGAGTAATGTTTTTAGCTTCATAATGATTTGTTTTTAAGTTAGTGAAAGAAATTATTTAGGTATATTACCTTTTATTGTAGTTAGTTTAGTGTCTTTGTTTAAGACATTTTAGGTTGGCATCTATTTTGCTTGCAAAGATAACAATCTTTAGTTAAAAAATGGAAATAATTGTGTAAATAAATGTTAAAACTTCTGTTTTTAACTATAAAAGACTATTATTATTGTGTTTATAAGTGTAAAACGGACAATATAACCGAAAAAACGGTCATTAGGGTAGGGGATATTTATTGCAAATTATTTCGCTCCTGGGGCAGCATCGTTTCCTGCTCCTCCGTCCTGTTTCTTCGCTGTTGATTTCTTGAAGATATCAGTCTTGATAGCATCCTTTGGCAGACGGTCACGTCGCAACTGATCGATAATCGGTTTGGTGAGACCTTCTACCTTTGCCTGTGTAGGACCTGTGATATCAAGCACCACAATCTCATTCTTTCCCTTCTTTAACCAACATCCCGGCAGATAGAGCGTCTGCTGTGGACCTACCTCCCAGAAGCGGCCTATACAATGCCCGTTTACCCATACGAGGCCCTTGCCCCAAGTCCTCATATCAAGATAGGTGTCACCTGTCTTTGTGAGGTTGAAGGTTGCTTTGTAATAAGCTGGCTGTTCGCATTTTACGAATGGGATATAGCTAAGGTTTTCGTAATCAAGCTCATAAGGATAGAGGTACACCTTCCAGTCCTTGAGGTTGTATGTAAGGTCATTCTTGCCGTCTGTCGTGAACACCTCAACCTTATCAGTTATTCCCTTTGGATCGTGAATGAGCTTTGAGTAGTTGATACGTCCCATGACCTCGATGAAGATCTCGAGTTGAGCACCAGCCTTGACATTTTCCTTAAGTTGAAGTGTTGTCTCATAGCCATTGCCACGATAGAGTTGTCCGACAGGATTTCCGTCTATAGTCACAATGGCATAATCGCACATATCGCTAATACGGAGATATGCCCCAGCCTTGATGTCGGGTAGGGTAGTAGTATATAGGATATTGCTATAGCCTTGGTTGTATTGTTCAACAGGAAGGGCATCATGTGACTGTATTGGCTGTGGCATGTTACCTGCACGGAAAAGAGGGGCCATTTCCTCAAACTTAATTTCCGGGATGGAAATTATAGGTAATGGCTTTGGAACGGCAGGTAATCTCACGTCTGAGTGCTTCTGAAGGAGTTCGCGAAGCTGATAGTATTTTTCCGTAGCGGTTCCCTGTTCGTCTATTGGGGCATCATAGTCATAGCTTGTACAGTCAGGTGCGAAACCTGTATTATTTGCTCCTGCCCACCAGCCGAATGATGTTCCTCCATGAGTCATATACAGAGAGAAGGAGATACCGTTGTCGAGCATTGTTGATATGCCATTCACCATATCGGTAGCAGGACGTGTCTCGTGGGCACGTCCCCAGCCGTCAAACCAACCGCTCCAGTACTCAGAGCACATACGTGGGGAATTAGGACGGAGTTCGCCGAGTTTCTTGAACTGATCAAGCACGTTGGCACCTGTTCCGAAATTCATCGTCCAAACGAGGTCGTCAAGGGCATTATCTGTAAAGTTGCTTGACCAGTCGCATTGGAATAAGGTTGTCTTATCCCAGCCTGCTGCTCGAAGGGCATCACGCATGGCGCTAACGTATGGTTTGTCCTTCGCGTATGAGCCGTATTCGTTCTCTACCTGCACCATAATTATATTACCGCCATTCTCAAGGCGATAAGGAGCCAGTACCTCTGCCACCTTATTCTCGAAGGCAATGGCAGGTTTCATGAATTTCTCATCCAGAGTCCTTAGCTTTATACTACGATCCTTCAACAGCCACCAAGGTAGACCCCCCATTTCCCATTCTGCACAAACGTATGGGCCTGGGCGTACTATTACCCACATTCCGTTTTTCTTGCATAGTTCCATAAAGGCTGCAAGGTCGTGGTTCCCTGAGAAATCCCACACTCCTGGCTGTGGCTCATGGTAGTTCCAGAATACGTATGCACAGATGGCATTCATACCAAGTGCCTTACACATCTTAATACGATGATCCCAATATTCACGTGGAATACGGGCATAGTGAAGTTCGGCAGCCTTTACAATAAAAGGCTTTCCGTCCAATAGGAATGTGCCGTCACCTTGTGTGAAGGTATGGATCGTCTGTGATTTTGGTTTTGCGCTTACTGAGAGTGCAAAGGCGATAATTGTCAAAAAGGATAATAGTTTCTTCATTATTGTTTAGTGGTTAGAGTTTAGTGGTTAGAGTTTAGTGGTTAGAGTTTAGTGGTTAGAGTTTAGAGTTTGGGGTTAGAAAATAGCCACAACGGCGAAAACCGAAAGTGTGGCAAGTACTGTCATGGCAGGAATCCATTCCGTTATGGATGGGCATTCCCTTACCTCTGGAACGAATCTCTTTGGCAGATATTTCTGATATAGCCAGATTATGATGCCAACGACGATTGTTGAGTATAATATACCTCCGAGAAGGTCGCCCGGATAGTGTACGCCGAGGTATGAGCGTGAATAGCATACTATCAAAGATAGCAAGAACATGGAGTATAGCACTCGTTTTGACTTCATGAAATAAGACACGAGCAGAGATAATCCCCAGTAGTTGGCTGCATGAGCCGAAGGGAAGCCGTAGGAGCCTCCACGATAGTCGTTCACGATGTGAACGTATTGTGATAGCGGATTCTCAAGATTTGCCGGACGCAGACGATGAAACCAAGGTCGGATAACCTGTGAGTTCACCATATCAGTCATCAGCATCATCACTCCTACTAATAACAGAAGGTGTAAAGCACCTTGCCACCCTCTTTTCTTGTATATAACAAAGAGGGTAATCAGATAAAACGGAATCCACACCAGTTTACCGCTTATGAGCCACATGAGTTGGTCAAGGTACTCTGTGTGGAATCCGTTTATCAATAGTAGGAATTGAGAATCAATTTCAACCATCTTACTATTTACAATTGACCATGTACAATGTACAATTTAGCGTTTCGTACATATTGTACATTGTAAATGGTAAATTGTACATGAATTTATCCTATAAAGGTTTTGATTAACCAGTAGCAGATTATACCTGCAACATATCCCACGAAGGCGATCCAAGTTACTTTCTTCAAGTACCAGCCGAATGAGATATGCTCAAGGCCCATTACCACTACGCCGGCAGCACTACCGATGATGAGCATAGAGCCGCCAACACCTGCACAGTATGCAAGCAACTGCCAGAACACACCATCTACAGCGAGGTTAACTGACGTTGGATCAATAGCGTACATCTTCATTGAAGCTGCAACGAGTGGTACGTTGTCAACAATAGATGAGAGGATACCGATGGCACCAGTGATGAGGTAGTCGTTGCCTACAGTTTCGTCAAGCCACTTCCCCATCTGTGTGAGTACGCCGATCTCAGAAAGCGTAGCCACAGCCATGAGAATGCCGAGGAAGAACATGATTGTGCTCATGTCAATGCGTGAAAGCAATTTGGTAACACGCTTTGCTTTAGGGTCTTGCTCTGTACGGCCACGATAGAAAATCTCAGTTACGCACCAGAGAATGCCTAACACACCGATAATGCCCATGAAGGCAGGGAGTTCAGTAATTGTATGGAATACAGGAACCAAGCAGAGACCACCCACACCGATAGCGAAGATAATCTTCTTCTGGCGTGAAGATACTGCGAGTTTTTCTTTTGAACCATTATCTACAGCCTGTGGGAGATCACCCTTGAGGTGCATCTGCAGAACGGCTGTTGGAACTATGAATGCAACGAAAGAAGGAACTATAATCTCTTCGATAACGCCGAGAGCAGTAATCATCTTACCATTCCAGAGCATGATTGTCGTAACGTCGCCGATAGGAGAGAAAGCACCACCGGCATTAGCTGCGATGATAACGCATACGGCATACCAGATGCGGTCGTTCTTGTCCTGAACAAGCTTACGCAGAATCATAATCATCACGATGGATGTTGTAAGATTGTCGAGAACGGCAGACAGGATAGCTGTCATGAACGCAATCTTCCAAAGCAGCGAGCGCTTTGTCTTTGAAGCAAGGGCACCGTGTACCCAGTTGAATCCCCCGTGCTGGTCAACAATCTCCACGATTGTCATAGCGCCCATAAGGAAGAATAGGGTAGTACCAGCCTCACCGAGATTCTTCTCGATAGCCTCACCCAGTTCCCAATGCTCAGGCAACGCGATGCCTATAAGGTCGCCATGACCTACAGCAAGGAGTGTCCAGCAAACTACACACATCAAGACTGCAATAGCAGCCTTGTTGATTCTTGTTACGCTCTCAATGGCAATGAAGATATAGCCAATGATGAAAGCCAAACAGATAGTTGTTATCAAACTCATTATAAATTATAAAAGTTGAATTACGGCCTCCAGACCCTCTGAATCTCCCTATGTAGGGAGGCTTTTGGCGAAAGGCATGTTAATTGTTAATTATTAATTTTTAATTTTCGACCACAAAGTTACTAAAAATTATTCTATTTCCGTTCTTATATGTGAAAAAATGTTCATTTTTCAACGAAATGTTGCATTTCCGACAAAAAATGAAACAGATAGTTCTTTGTTATGGATATTTTTAGTATCTTTGCAGAACTAACCCATAAACTAAAACTTAGACAATATGAGCGATAAGTATTTCTTTGCTGTTGACCTTGGAGCAACCAGCGGACGCACCATCGTAGGTGGGCTGACCGATGGTAAAATAGCTCTTGAGGAACTTACGCGCTTTGACAATAATCTCATAGAGGTGAATGGGCACTTCTATTGGGATATCTATGCCCTTTACTTTGAGGTTGTCAAAGGTCTGAAGGTTGCCAGACAAAGGAATATCGAAATCACTTCAATTGGTATTGACACTTGGGGCGTTGATTTTGTATGCGTTGCTGAGGATGGTTCTGTTAGTCAGCCACTTGCATATCGTGATCCTCATACCTTTGAGGCTATGGACGACTATCTCCAGAATGTCATGCCTCGCGAAAAGGTATATGAAATCACGGGTATTCAGTTCATGAATTTCAACTCAATCTTCCAGCTTCATGCTATGAGGCGTTCTGGCAATTCTGCTCTTGCGAATGCCAAGAAGATTCTCTTCATTCCTGATGCCTTGAGCTATATGCTGACAGGCAAAATGGTTTGTGAATATACTATAGCCTCAACCGCCCAACTACTCAATCCTCGCACCAAGCGTTTGGACTCAAGTTTGTTGGCATCTTTGGGACTTACTGAATCCCATTTCGGGAAGATGGTGAATCCTGGAGATTCTATCGGCACTCTGACTACTGAAATACAGAAAATGACAGGTCTTGGGGTTATTCCCGTTGTTGCTGTTGCGGGGCATGATACGGCTTCTGCCGTTGCTGCTGTTCCTGCAAGGAACGAGAGGTTTGCCTATCTCTCAAGCGGCACATGGTCGCTTATGGGTATTGAGACTAAAGATGCTATTATTAATAAGGTGTCATACGACCGTAACTTCACCAATGAGGGCGGAATTGAGGGCACAACCCGTTTTCTGAAGAATATCTGCGGAATGTGGTTGTATGAGCGTTGTCGCAAGGAATGGACAGATGCCCCGAAGTCTCATGCCGAATTGATAGCTAATGCTATGCAACAGTCTGCTTTCCAGAGTCTTATCAATCCTGATGATGCCATGTTCGCCAATCCGTCTTCAATGGTTGAAGCTATCCAAGACTATTGCCGGCTGACGGATCAACACGTGCCTTTAGGGTATGCTGAGATATGCCGTTGTATCTTCGATTCGCTTGCCTTGCGCTATCGACAAGTGTTCTCCTACCTTAAGGAAATGGCTGATTTCCCGATAGATGTACTTCATATCATCGGTGGAGGTTCGCTAAACAATGACCTAAACCAATTTACAGCCAATTCTTGTGGGGTTGATATTCTTGCAGGACCACAGGAATGTACGGCTCTCGGAAACATAATGGTACAGGCAAAGGCTGCTGGTGAGGTGAAGAATCTATGGGAAATGCGAAAGGTAATAGCGAATAGCATAGAACTAAGGCATTTCTCGCCAAAAGACAAGGCTCAATGGGATGTTGCCTACGACAGGTTCCTTGAGATTCAGAAAAAGAAAGGATAGAGGTAAGTCCGTTATAGGTCCGCTTCTCCTTCGCTTCAAGTCCGTTCTAAGTCCGTTGCAAGTCCCATGTAAGTCCGTTGTGACTCCCATCTTCCTCCCATCTCTATTCTTCGCTTTGAATCGAAGAAATAGCGAAGGCAGAGCGAAGGCATAGCGAAGGATCAACGAAGGCAGGGCGACAAGAAATAGAAACTTGTGGGCTTGATGAACTTCAGCGAATAAATTGTACATGGTAAATGGAAACTTGCTTTAGCTTGTTGAGCTTTAGCGAAAAAATTGTAAATAAATCGATGAAAGCAGAACTAATCAAAAAAGCATACGAGGTAGCGAAGGCTCGCTATGCGGAAATAGGTGTTGATACAGAGAAAGTGCTCAAGCAACTTCAGAACTTCCATCTCTCGCTCCATTGTTGGCAAGCAGATGATGTGAAGGGATTTGAGGTTCAGGCAGGTGCTATGTCTGGTGGTATTCAGTCAACTGGTGATTTTCCGGGTGCTGCTCGTAATATTGACGAGCTTCGTGCGGATATTCTCAAGGCAAAGTCTCTCATCCCTGGCAAGCATCGTCTTAATCTTCATGAGATCTATGGTGATTTCAAAGGAAAGGTAGTGGATCGTGATGAGGTGACTGTTGAATATTTCCAATCGTGGATTGACTGGGCGAAGGAAAATGATACTCTCCTTGACTTCAATTCCTCTTCCTTCTCTCATCCAAAGTCGGGTAGTCTTAGTCTTGCCAATCCAGACGAGGGCATCCGTCAGTTCTGGGTAGAGCATACAAAACGTTGTCGTGATATTGCAAATGCTATGGGTGAGGCTCAGAATGATCCTTGTATCATGAACCTTTGGGTACATGATGGTTGTAAGGATGTTAGCGTGAATCATGCCCTGTATCGCAATATCCTAAAGAAGTCTCTTGATGAGATTTTTGAGAAGAAACAGCCTATGATGAAGGACTGTATCGAGGGTAAGGTGTTCGGCATAGGACTTGAATCCTTTACCGTTGGTTCACACGATTTCTATACTGCCTACGCAGCAAAGAACGGGCAGATTCTGACTATCGATACTGGTCATTATCACCCAACGGAGTCTCCTGCTGATAAGGTTTCTGCTGTTCTTCCTTTCATTAATGAGTTGATGCTTCATGTCTCTCGTCCTGTGCGTTGGGATTCTGATCATGTAACTATCATGGATGACCCTACACAGGAGCTTTTCTTTGAGATTGTACGTGCCAATGCCCTTGATCGCGTTCATTATGGTCTTGATTTCTTCGACGGTTCAATAAACCGTATTGGGGCATACGTTATAGGTTCTCGTGCTGCTCAGAAATGTATGCTTCGCGCCTTGCTTGAGCCACGGAAGATGATTTCCGAACTTGAACTTGCAGGTGAGGGCTACAAGGTTCTTGCCATTATCGAGGAACAGAAAGCTATGCCTTGGCAAGCAGTCTATGATGAGTTCTGTGTGCGTAATGATGTGCCTGTTGGTCAGGACTTTATCCTTGATATAGAGAAATATACGAGTGAGGTGATAAGTAAACGGTAAAAAAACATCCTTCCCTTTGGGAAGGCTTGGTTAGGCTTCTTATATGTCAAAATCTTCTCTCAAAAGCACCCTCGCGGTGTCTCTGAATAACTATCTTGATGCCGGAGCTATTGTTGCCGGAGGAAGTGGTATAACGCTATGGCAGAGTTATCTCGGGCTTTCCGAGATGCATCTTGGTTGGCTTAATGCCCTTAGTGCCAATGCCTTGGGAGCTGCCATAGGTGCAATAATAGGCGGCTTCCTTGCTGATAAGTTCGGCAGAAAGTTCATCTTTACCTATAATCTCCTTGTCTATATGCTTGGAGTTCTCGTGGTGATGCTTTCCGTGAACTTCCCTATGCTTCTTGCCGGATTCCTCATTACGGGTATCTCTGTGGGTATTGGCGTTCCTGCCTCTTGGACGTACATTTCTGAAAGTTCGGAGATGAATAATCGTGGGCGCAATATCTGCATCTCCCAGATGTCGTGGGGATTTGGTCCTATGATTATCCTTCTTATGGGCATGCTCTTTGCCCCAGGAGGCTATCTCTATGGTCCAGTTGAGGCTTGGGCTCATAGCATTATAGGGGCTGATGCTGCTCAGACAGCCGTTGAGGTGTTCAGTTCGCGTGTGGTATTCCTCACGTTGTTCATAGTGGCTTTCATCGCATGGACAATTCAACGACAGTTGGATGAAAGTGCTGAGTTTGAGGCAACTAAGGAGGCTGCAAAGGAAAAGGGAGAGGATACAGGTGTTCTTCATTCTTTCGGACTTCTGCTATCAAATAAGGTTGCTCGTCGTAGTGTCTTTTTCCTTGCGGCTATCTATCTCACATGGAATCTCGTGGCAAGTGTTATGGGATTCTTCTCTCCTCATATCTGCGAGACGGCAGGTGGCGTGAGCAACGAGTATGCCAACTGGATGAACTGTATTCAATGGGCTGTTGTTGTGGGCGTTACGTTCATTATCTCGAATATAATTGATCATACAAGTCATAAACTCCTTTATGTCCTCGGACTTGTCTTTGCCCTCGGTACATGGTTGCTTGTGGTGAGTGTAGGAGTGAACAGCATAGCCGCTCTTTGGGCATTCGTCATCCTTTGGGGCTTGAATGGTGGTATCTCCGTTCAGATATTCTATGCGCTCTGGGGTTCAGAACTGTTCCCTGCCAAGTTCCGTGCTGGAGCTCAGGGATTTATGTTCTTCGTTGTTCGCGGACTCTCTGCTGTCTGGGGACTTGTCTTCACAGGTATCTATGGAGATAATGGTGAGGGCTTCACCATTGCTGCCTATTGTATGATTGCCCTTCTCCTTGCCTCTCTCATCATAGGCGTTATAGGTTGTCCTAATACAAGGGGGAAGAGCCTTGAGGAGATAACGAAGGAGAGATACGGGTAAGAAATGGCCTCTCCCCCCGCCCTCCCCCGTAGGGAGGGAGCCGGAGAGCCAACGTTGATAATAGTAATGAGTGTATAATAATTAAATTGTAATAAAATTGCTTTTCGCCTTCCGGCTCCCTCCCTACGGGGGAGGGCGGGGGGAGAGGCCTCGTTTTTGACTATGACAATATTATCTAATCGTCTTGGCCTAAAGGCCGTTATTGATCAGATCGCCGAGGTGACAGGTTACCTATGGCAAAAAGGATGGGCAGAACGTAATGGTGGAAATATAACCGTTAACGTTACTGAGTTTATGGATGAGGAATGTAAGGCTATGCCGGCTATAGCTCCTGTAAAGCAGATAGGTATGACTCTTCCTTATCTCAAAGGAAAGTATTTCTATTGCAAGGGTACGGGAAAGCGTATGCGCGACCTTGCCCGTTGGCCTATGCAGAACGGCTCTATCGTCCGTATCTGTGATGATTGTGCCTCATACGAGATTATTGCTGATGAGCCTGTCATTCCAACCTCTGAGCTTCCAACTCATCTTGCCCTTCAAAACTATCTCCTTGAGACGGGTTCTTGTTATAAGGCTACGCTCCACACTCATCCTATTGAGCTTGTTGCGATGTCGCATATACAGCGATTCCTAAAGGGCGACGAGATGACACGTGTTTTGTGGTCTATGATTCCTGAGACCCTTGCCTTTGCTCCTCTCGGCATAGGCATAGTGCCTTATGGGCTTCCTTCTTCCGTAGAACTTGCCAAGGACACCCTTGAGCAAATCAAGACTCATGACGTTGTGCTTTGGGAAAAGCATGGAACTGTGGCTGTAGGACAGGATATAATGGATGCTTTTGACCAGACAGACGTTCTTTGCAAGGCTGCAAATATCTATATGTGTGCCCGTAGTATGGGCTCTGAACCTGACGGAATGACAGAAGAGGCAATGAAGGAAGTTCAAGATGTGTTCAAGCTTCCAAAGAAACGTCCTTGCTAAGTATTGTGGGAACCTGCCATGTGCCAGAATACTTGACACATGTGTGGGGATTCTTTTATTTGAGAAAAATAACGATATGAAAACAATAGAGGATATTGACGAAAAAGGAAGAAAGGTCGCTATAGACCTTTTAAAGGCGAATATCTTTGCAGTAGCCATCATGATTGTGGCGGCAATAGTGCTGATCGTGCCGTTTTTCCTTATTTGGGGAGGACGTAAGCCGACAATGGAGCTTATTGGTAGCCCGACTCAATGGGCAATTGTTGCTATGACCTCGATAGTCGGCATTGTGCTACATGAGCTGATTCATGGCATTACGTGGGCCTCTTATGCGCCAAGCGGATGGAAGAGCATTAGTTTCGGTGTTATGTGGAAGATGCTCACTCCCTATTGCCACTGTGATGAGCCGATGCACATTTCTGGCTATATGATGGGAGCTATGATGCCATGTGTCGTGCTGGGTGTCATCCCGTCGATAGTTGCTTTGTT
The DNA here is from genome assembly GCA_946406435.1 of uncultured Prevotellaceae bacterium. Classification (GTDB taxonomy): domain Bacteria; phylum Bacteroidota; class Bacteroidia; order Bacteroidales; family Bacteroidaceae; genus Prevotella. The sequence goes on from CAMJKP010000025.1 coordinate 40,882, forward strand.
CATAGGCAACCTTCCATTGCTCGCATGGGGAGTTTTCTTCATCTCAGCAGCTGCTGGTGACATCTGGATGACGTGGCTTCTGACAAAGGAGAATCCGAAGAGCATGGTACTCGACCATCCCTCAGAGGCCGGATTTTACATTATTGATTAAGTGATTTATCATTCCTGTCTTTTTGAATTCTCACCCCAATAACAACGGAGTTTCCTTCAAAGAAACTCCGCTTTTATTTTGTTCTTCCTCCGAAGATACTCCATACATACTCCATAGATACTCCATACATAGTCCATAGTTTCGATGGAGTATCTATGGAGATTTAATGGACAAATAATGGAGAAACCTTGGAGTTCGTGGGATTGGGGAATTACGTATTTTGATATTTTTTCTGTTTGTTTTTCACAAATCGCTCAATTTGTTTGGAAGTTTCAAAAAAAATACATATCTTTGCACTCATAGAATATCATAAATGTGCGAGATACCCTCGTACATTTCAAAAACTAATAACTTTAACTTGAATAATAACCTTAAACAACTAAGAGTATTATGATTCTAATGATTTTGCAGTTGCTGAT
>CAMJKP010000026.1 GCA_946406435.1 uncultured Prevotellaceae bacterium
CCATTCCTAAGACCTATAATATGGAACCAGAGAATTGCTATACCATCGGAGAAATCTCGAAGAAGTTCAGAATTCATGATTCATCCGTATGGGCGCATATCCGCAAGTTCTCCATCCCTACCCGACAGATAGGTAACTATGTTTACGCTCCAAAATCAGAAATCGACAAACTCTATAAATCTATCAAGTTATGAAGACTCCTATGAAGCGTACGGTATTCAAGGTAATACTCCGCAAATCCGAATACAAAGAGCAGTGGTCATTGCTCATTGAAAGTTTTCCTGTCTTTGAGCCTGGCAAAGACAAACCACTTCGCAAGCATGAGCCACTTGGTCGCTATATAACGACCCCCATCTTTGATAAGAATAGTTCTGGAAGAACATTATCCGATGGCAAGGCATACTATCGTCCCAAGCGTGATACCAATGGAATCATCATGTGCCGCTCACAAAAAGACCAGGAGGCTTGTATCTTTGCCGACAAAGTACGTGACCTTCGTCAGCACGAATACGACAATCAGGCTTTGTACACAGATACGGAGGCAGAGCAAGCTGCACAAAACGAAAGGTCAAAGTGCGACTTCATTCAGTATTTCGCAGAACTGAAGGAGAAGCGCCACAGGAATAGCTCCAAGTCAATTCAAGTAAACTGGAGCCGAGAGTTGGCATTGATGAAACTATACACAGGCAACAAGCCTCTTCCATTTGGCTGCATTGACCTAACGCTGATTGAAGATTACAGAGATTATCTTCTGAATGCACCTAAAGGTGGAGGCAAGTCTGGTACAATATCAGCAAATACCGCTTCTACTTATTTCTCCATCTTCAAGGCTGGACTTCATCAAGCATTCATCGATGGGTATCTAAATATTGACCTTGCAGCCAAAGTGAAGAACATATCCTACGAGGAAAGCCAACGTGAATACCTCACTTTGGAGGAACTCAACCAACTTGCCTCCACTCCATGCGAGAGTGACATTCTCAGAAGAGCAGCCCTTTTCTCTGCTTTGACGGGACTGCGCCACTGTGATATCAAGCAGTTGAAATGGCGTGATGTGGTGAAAGACGAGGGACACTATCGACTTCTTTTCACTCAGCAGAAGACCAAAGGTGTTGAATACATGCCGATTTCCGACCAAGCCTATTTGCTATGTGGTGAACGAGGCGATGCAGACCGACTTGTTTTTGAAGGTTTGCAGGATCCGTCTTGGATTAACCGACCTATCAAGAAATGGATAGAAGCGTCTGGCATCACGAAACACATAACTTTCCACTGTTTCCGCCATACCTATGCGACATTGCAACTTACCAATGGCACAGACATCTATACCGTCAGCAAGATGCTTGGTCATAGAAAGGTGACCACAACACAGATATACGCTAAGATTGTAGATGAGAAGAAAGAGGCTGCCGCTGATGCAATCCGCATTTCCCTCTCAAACGACCAGATTAAATCTCCTGACGGTTCCAATTATCAGTAGAACTCATAACGCTATAGCAAGTCGATTTTCATAGCGACTTTCACGTCATTTTTCAAGAAGCCATTCACATTCATGTGTGAGTGGCTTCTTTCGTTTCTACCCTTTTTTCTATCCCAAAAAATGATGATTTGATGGTGATTCAAATCACCACGAAATCACCATAAAATTATTTTTTATTTATTTGACTATTTATTATGTCTGACTATCAGCAAGTTACACAAATTAGGCGGATATAAAAATGATGGACTTATGGTGGACAGAATCATGCCGAAATCACCATTGCTTTTAACGATACTTTTGCAGTCGCTTTCTTACCAAAGAGAGTGACTGTAGCATATCGCTGCAGCCAACTTTAACACAATTCTATAATGAATAATGGTGTTCTTTCATTCGATGCAGTGCCACAAATGGTGGCTACCATCCTCAAGAAGTTGGAGACGCTTGAACAGAAGTTCGACGCTCTGCAGTCAAACAACAATGTAGAGGCTGATGCCTGGTTCTCTCTGCAAGACCTATGCAATTACCTCCCTAACCATCCTGCCGAACAGACAGTTTACGGTTGGACAAGTAATCGCACCATTCCTTATCATAAGAATGGTAAGAGTATCATTTTCCGTAAGTCGGAAATTGACAACTGGTTAATGCAGACCTCTCGTAAGTCTGTCAATGACATCTACGATGAAGCGCGTGCATACGTAGCAAACAGTTCTATGAGACGAGGAATGTAATATGACGTACATTGATTACATGAATCAGTTCTGGCGCGCTTCGGCTATGGAGTACATGTCCACCAGCGAGGTTGCACTCTACGCTTTCATAGTGAACGAGTGCAACCAACACCGCTGGAACATGCCAGTGCCATGCTCTACGGTACGGATCTGCGAGATGCTTCACATGTCCAAACAGACACTTTGCACCGCTCGTAAGAATCTTGCCAAGCGTGGACTTATCTCTTTTTCTGAAGGCAAGTCACGTCATGTACCGTCTAAATATTCACTACTAATTTGGACGGATAACTTGACGGTAGAGTTGACGGATGGATTGACGGCAGACTTTACCCCTTTAAAAGATAAAGAGAAAGATAATTTTAATAAAAAGGATTCTGTCAAAATTTTAAGCAATGGAAAAGAAACTCACAATCGACGTAGAGGCATTAAAGAAATCTCTACTACAGCGTCGCCCTATGAAGGCTCGTTTTAAGTTGCCCATGTCTGAAGACGAGGCATATGCTTATATGTTAGCAGCAATGATGGCTGAGGTGGAATATCGCCACCGTAGCTTCTGTACTAGCGAGGATATGGAGAATCAACTTCATGAGATAGCTCATTGGCTTACCTCGTCATCACCCAAGTTCGGTATGCTACTATGCGGTGGTTGTGGTAATGGCAAAAGCACCATGCTCAAAGCATTCCAACAGCTACTAAACAATCTGCATATTCCGAAATCATTCAACGATGGTACATACGGAATCCAGATAGTGGATGCGAAATACATTGCATACTTGTGCAAGAACAACTATGAGGCATACCGCAAACTCATTAGTGTGGATATGCTTGGCATTGATGACCTTGGCACAGAGCCTTCGGAGGTGATGGATTATGGCAATGTCTATACTCCAGTCATTGACCTGTTGACAAAACGCTACGAAGAGCAGCTTTTCACCGTCATCACCACTAACCTCACTCCACAACAAATCAGAGAACACTACGATGACCGCATCGCAGATCGTCTCAACGAGATGGTGGAGAAAATAGTATTCAAGAACGGTACATACCGCAATAATTAACTAATTCACAAACTTTTTAAATCTTGTAAAATTATGATTTCAAACATCAAGACCGTGACACTAAGATTGTCACAGAAGGAATTCAGTTTCCTCATGAACGGCATTAATGCCAAGTTCTTTATGGACATCATGTCCCATCTCACAGCATCGTTTTCTATGGATGAAGACGATACAGATCCCCAACTCGTGTATGAGCCTACAGCCTTCTTCCATCTCTACGAACTCGCAGAGCGTTGGGAGGTTGCTCCCGAGGATGTGCTCAACATCATGTTCAACCTGGAGCAGAACGGATTGATAAAGTATTCACTCTCCGAGAATGAATTCGCTATCGAGCCATGCATCACAAGTTTCGTCTCAACTGATGATGTGGTGCATAAGGGGACTAATTGCGACACCCCTCTTGATGAGCTTTGCTTTGAGATGATGACTAAAAAGCAGATTTCTGAAGCTATCGCTCGTTACGACAGCTTGATCACTCTTCATTTCCCTATGGTTACACTCAAGGCATTCTCTCTCAAAAAAAACGAGAATGAGTACACTCACGAGAGCATCAACGGAGTTGTCGTGAATCCCTAACTGCTAACGGAGAATGGCTGGCTGTCGAGACTCAGCATCAAAGCAATCAGCCATTCTAATTGAGATAACGATAGGGAAAGGAAATGCCACCTAAAGTAGCCTGAATTTTCGTACTCTCTAAACAAGAAGTGTCAATGTCCGACAATCCGCTTCGCTACTTGCCAGACTGTTTGACCTCTTGCAATACTCGCAGGCTCGCATCGGGCTGACCAATCCCAATTATAACTTAACGATAAAACCCATCTACAAATGAACAAGATAATAGAACCCAAAGGGCGCAATCCACGTATTACAGTGTGCTATACGCCCGACGAGAACCAGAGAATTATAGAGATGGCTTCTGCCTGTGAGCTGAAGAAAAGCCAGTATATCCACGACACATCTTTGGGGCAGGAGCCAAAGGTGATGATGAGCGACAGGGAGGCTGAAGCTCTGATGTCGCTGAAAGCTGCCCGAGGCGAACTCATTCTGATTAAGAATGCCCTTCATGGTACTACCCAGGAACAGCGTAAGAAGTACTTCCGCAACGAGCAGTTCATGCGCCAGTGGATTGAGGGCGTTAACAGCCTTATCCGCAGATTAGTAGAAATAGAAAGTATGTTCAAAAGATAATGGTATGATAGCAAAAGCAAGGTCTATATCGCATGGCTCAGCCATGACGAACTATGCCACCAAGCATAATCGTGCTGACATAGTGCTGACACGTAACCTTGGCGAGGGGCTTACTCCTCTCGCCATGTGGGGAGCAATGGAAACCATCCACCAGAAGTACGAACCGAAATTCAGGCGCAAGCCTGTCACCAAGCCGACCCTTCGGATGGAGGTTTCCCCATCCCTTGAAGAAACAAAGGGATGGACACTCAATGACTGGTACGACTATGCGATTCGGTTTCTTGATGAGTTCAAGAAAGAAGTCCAAGCCAAGGAGGTAAAGAAGAAAGGAAAAGGCAAGTTCAATCTGGACAGAGCACAGATATTTGCCTGTCTTCACTTTGATGCGAAGTCCGGCATCCCTCACCTTCATATCCTCATCAACCGCATTGATCTTGACGGGAACCTGATGAACGACTCTTTTATTGGCGATAGTGCAGTCAAGGCTGCCCATACCATCAACGTTGAACGTGGATGGGAGTTGCCCGAGGATATTCACGAGGCACACGAGAAGGAGATAACGGAAGCTTGTTACAACATACTCCGTGGAATACAGTGCTACGATTGGAGCAGTTATAAGCACGGGCTTGAAAGTCATGGTTACAAAGTCCATGAGCAACATGACAAGCAAGGAGTATTACATGGATATACCATACTTCGTGGTAACTCCCGTTTCAAATCTTCCACGCTGGGCAAAGGTCGTAACTTGACCGTTCCTAAACTTGAAGCCACATGGAAGAAGCTTCATCCTGTAGCTCCAAGTGTTGACAAGCCGGGTTATACTATTGGCACCACTCAGACGACAGAAAGGATGCCTCTCACAGAACACAATTCTGCATGTCAGAGCGTCGCCCAATCCAAACCTGAAGCGCCATCTGTATTCAGAAAGATATTGTCTGTTAATGGAAAGAATTATTCCATCGCAATGCTAATGGAAGCATACACGGCTATGAAGGAGACCATCGAATCACCTGACGAATCTGTGCCATTTGAAAACGTCTTGAATGTGGCTATGCTACTATTCATGAACTACGTCGATGCTGCCACAACCGTTTCCGAATCTTGTGGTGGCGGTGGTTCCACTTCATCAAATTGGGGCAAGGACGATGATGAGGATGAGCGAGAGAGGGCTCAACGCTGTGCCCAACACGCCAATTGGCTATGCAAACCAATTAGAAAATATAAAGGTCCACACCGTTAAATACATTAGAGATATGTCCAAGTATAGTAATCTTGTCGAAGAAATCGACAAACAGGAAGAGGTCAAGGAACAAAAGGCTAACCTTGACAATGAACTTCAACTTCTTAAGCAAGCCATAAGCAACTTGCACGATAGCATTCAAAAAGTTGAGAAGGCTCGCAAAGACGGAACAGATATGGTGATTGCGATGAAAGCTGCCACGGATAGCATGGATATGGCTGTTTTCGCATTCTGCCGTGCCGTTACCCGGGCCGAAGGAACTGTGCTCAAGATTGAAATGACCGACGAGTGCTTAACCACCATCCAATCCGCAAGAGAGAAGCTGATTCAGGCAGAAACCGACCTTCTTGCCAGCCATAGAAGGTTGCAGCTACAAGAATTTCGCAATCAGAACGAAGAAATCACGTCTTTCATAAAGTCTTGTCAAGGAGTGTTCCTGTCACCCAAAGTATTCTGGTGGTGGGCTGGCATCTCGTATGCCACTTCACTATATTCACTCTGGTGCCTTTTACAAATGGCCCTTCAGTGGTTGAAGTATTGATTGAATCTTATAGGGAGTGAAACGGAAAGTCTCTATTCAAAAGCGCAACTATAGGAAAAATGTCACCTATAGTTGCCTTTTATTGTTAATTCTGCAAAAAATACTATAGTTTTTCACATAACATTGTAGCTTTTACATTATTTATTATTATCTTTGTATCCAAAATTTGACAATTCAGAATAAGAAAATTCGTATAATTGGAAATCCATTATCAGATGTTAGGTGCTACATTGCCAAACTCTGGTGTAAAATAGAAAACAGATAAAGATGGATGATACAAAAGTGTTCACACAAGAGCAGAAGACTGAATCATTGCGTAAAGCTTTGATAGAAGCTGGTTATGACATGGCTTCGTCACAAGCAGAAAGCATGGAAGAAGATACAGAGTCTTGGGGAGAAGATATTATTGAGGGCAAGATTAACCCAAAATGCATTGATATCAGTGACCAAGCAAGCCACTCTTTCTACAACAATGAGTTGGATATTTGGTTTGAACCTGATGAAGAAATTTTCCCAGAAGGCTGTGGTGAATGGGGACTTAATGGACTCATTGAAACAAATGGCATTTCTGATGATGAGGTTTTTGACCTTTTATATGAAGGTGCGGACAATTACATAAATAAAATCTACGGCAAGGATTGGAAAGAGAAATATCCAGAGCCAAAAAGCAAATAAGGAATAAAGAAGATATGTTCAAAGTTTCATGGGATAGAGAAACAGGAGGTATTAAGCTTAGCTCACTTGTGGAGAAAGATACGATAAACATTTCTCCGCGCCCAGTGTTTTATGAGGAGCTAAACCTTCTTGGGCTTAACACTTTGGGATGGCAATACCCAGAGTGTGAGGAACCATTGCTATGGGCATGTAACAAGGAGTATTACTATCGTGGTGACTTGGTCTTTGAGGCTAAGGATGCCAACATATATGACAAAGCAACTATAGTATTTCAACCTGGCAAAGAGAAGTTGAAGCTGAAGCCTATCAATATGAAAAAGATGCTCGAACGTACAAAGGAACAAATGTTCCTATGTGAGAGCGAGGCCATCGAATTCATTCGTGACATATACGATACGTATAGTGGTGCCAATCGTATGACAGAAAAGCATGCTGCAAACAGAATGGATTTTGAATCACTTGCTGAGATTCAAGAGAAGAAAACCAAGCAGAAAATGGCCATTGTGAAGGAAGATTGCGAGAGCTTTGATATTATGCCTTTGAGTGAAGCCGAAAAGCAAGGAAAAAAAGTTTTGAAAGCAACAAAGATTGACTATTTTCTTGCATCATTCTCTGGTGGCAAAGACAGTCAAGTTGTGCTAGACCTCTGTACTCGAGCTCTTCCGCCAGACTCATTCCAAGTCATATACTCGGACACTGGTTATGAATTACCAAGTTCTTTAGAACTCTATGATGAAGTGCAGAAACACTATCATGAGCAGTTTCCCACATTAAAATTCCGCACGGCAAGAAATCATGAGGCTGTCCTCAATTATTGGGATAAGATAGGTACTCCAAGTGATTCTCATAGGTGGTGCTGTACCATTATGAAAACAGCACCTCTTTATCGCATGCTTAAAGTTCCTGGCACAAATAAACAAGCTAAAGTTTTAACTATTGATGGTGTTCGGGCAGAAGAAAGTGTACGCCGTTCCGCATACGAGCGTGAAGGAAAAGGCAAACATACCAATATTACTAATGTGCATCCTATTATTGGTTGGAACACTGTTGAGGTTTTTTTATATCTTTTCAGATACAACCTTCCTATAAACTTAGCATACAGAATAGGTAAAGCTCGTGTTGGTTGCATTGTTTGCCCATTTTCAACAGCATGGGACGACATGATTGTTAAGAACTGCTATCCTCGTGAACTAAAGCCCTTTGAAGACCGTATAATTCAATGGTCATCAAAACTGGGAATTAAGGACGTTGACGCTTATATTAAGAGCCGCAAATGGAAAATCAAGGCTCTTGGAAACAAGTCTAAAACTGATGTTAATTTCCAAGATAGTTCTGCCAATTTCATCGCGAATATAGTTAATCCTGTTGATTCTATTTATACATGGATGCAAACATTAGGAGATTATACAGTAATTAATAGGGGAAATAAGGATATGGGAGAACTGCAATATGCCAATGCAGTTTACCACTTTGAAACCCATTATTACGAAAAGGGTAGAATTCAATTTGTCTTACATAACTGTCCAACAAAGCTTTCACTACTTCTACGCAGAGTAATGTACAAAGCAGCCTACTGTGTAAGATGTGAAGCCTGTGAAGTAGACTGTCCGACAGGTGCACTAACAATTGTACCAGATATTAACATTGATAAAACAAAATGCATTCACTGTCAGAAATGTCTTAATTCTCATGATAGAGGATGTATTGCAACAGATTGTATACGTATGATAAATGACACCGACAAAAAAATGTCTTTAAAGATACAAGCGTATAAAACGTTTGGATTTAGAGCAGAATGGCTGGATGAATTTTTAATTGATCCTGAATATTTTTGGAATGACAACTCTCTTGGAACTGCTCAAGTAGACGGTTTTAAAGCATGGTTGAAAGAAGCTGAAATAACTGATGCAAAGAATGTTATTACAGACTTCGGGAATCTTGTAAAGGAAGTATATTTAAATGATAGTGATTTGGCATGGGAACTGATTTGGATAAATCTCGCCTCCAACTCGTTTGTCGTAAATTGGTATGTTAACAATATTTCAGTAAATCAGGTTTTTGAAAAGAGAACATTGATTGAATCCATCTGCACAAGTGTCCCTGGAGCCCCATCCAGAACAGTAGAGAATGCTGTAGCCGCTTTATTACAGACGTTCTCCTATTCTCCGTTAGGCAAGCAATTTATGTGTGCAGAGCAAATTGGTAAGAACCAATATCAAAGGGGTGAATATAGTGGCATTTCCAATATAGGACTTGCATATAGTATATATAGATTTGCAGAACGTATCGGAACAAAATCATTGAGAGTATCTGATTTTTATGATGATGATGCAGAAGGTAGTACAAGTCGTGTCTTTGGATTAAATCAGACAACCTTTGAGCAAGGATTGAGATCACTAAACTCAGAGAAAAACCGAGTATTGATTGCGGAATTATCGATGGGATTACAGCATATAACGTTGCGTGACGATCTGAATAGCAAGAATATTGTAAGCATAATGTTTGGGTTATAATGAGTGTTTTTCACAAAGAACTATATTCGGACATGATTTTGAGAATCAAATGTGGTTCTTATCAAGGTCGAAGAATAAAAGCAAAACCACTTTTATTCTATTCTGTCATTATTATGATAGAAAAAGACTTTGTACATGACAACTGCATTTACTTTGACAAAGTATCTGAAGAGTTCTATAAAAAGATATCTGCTACGTATGGTGAAGCAATTACTCCTTTTTTCAAACCATTTTACTATTTGCAATTTGATGGTTTTTGGCATCTAAAAGGAAAGCGTGACAATGTTAAAACCAACAGACCATCGCCAAGATTCATCCGCGAAAATATAGAATATGCTTTCTTGGATAATGCCTTATGGGATTTACTTCAAGAAGCAAGCATTCGTGAACACTTTAAGTTAATAATAGAGTCACACCACTTGAAACAATAGATTGATATGGCAAAAAAATATTCTGATGCAATAAAGATTCGTGAAACGAAATCAGCATACAGCATTCAAACAGAAGAAGGAAACGAATGGAAGAATTTCATTCCGAATGAGCAATTCAATGATATTCTACAAAAAGTGATTGGTTCTGTCAGCAACAAAGTTGTTGACGAGCACCGTTCTTTTTGGTTAGAAGGCACTTACGGTACTGGTAAAAGCCATGCTGCTGCTGTTATCAAACACATTCTGTGTGATCCTTTCGACGAAATAGAGGATTATATTGCTGTTGAATATGGAGCGGATAAATACACTATTATTAGGGAATCATTGTATGCACTTCGTGAAAAAACAAGGCTTTTCCCTGTAACGATGAATAGTACCTGCTCTATTGCCAATAAAGAGGATGTCTCATTACAGATACAACTACATGTAATAAAGGCTTTGACTGATGCCGGTATAGATGTTGATGTGAAGACTGATTTTGACAACTATATAGAGCACATTACAAATAATCCTGTACTATGGGATTCGATTATTGAGAAAGATCTTGAGCTACAATCTTATGCTCCAGATCGTAAGAAACTTATAAAGGAACTAAAGGATACAGGTGGTTCATCTTCTATACTTACACTAGCGAAGAATGCCCTAAGAAAATCGAAGATTCATATCATGCTAGATCAGGAGAGTTTGTGTAAATGGTTTTTTGAGGTTCAAGAAGAACTTGCAAAGTCCACAGAATACAAAGGTATCTTTCTGATATGGGATGAGTTTACAGATGTTATGGATTTGGAGATAGGTCCAACTGCTTTAGGTAGTCTTCAAGAGTTGACGGAAGCGACAATGCAGTCGACCAGTAATTCCTATGTTTTTCTAATTGCACATCCATCGGCTCTTGACAAACTTAATGCAGAGAAGAGAACCAGAACAACTGGTAGATATCATTACATGCATTATAACATGGAACCTGTCTCTGCATTTAAAATAATGTCTCGTAAATTTATGCATGAACAGGATAGTTCAAATCCTGCCTATGTATTATATCATGAGATGACAGATAAGTATTTTGCTCAGATGCGCGATGTATATGAGAAATATTCTTCTACATCCAATAACCCAATGGAAACATTGGAAGACCTCAAATCTTTATTTCCCGTACATCCAGCAACTGCAAATATGGCAACTTACTATGCACGTGAAGTAGGGTCTTCTTCTAGAAGTGTATTTGAGTTTCTTGGTGATAATAAAGCAATACGTCAGTTCTTAGACAATGAAGAATTCTTTACCCAAGGGCAGATGATTACTGCTGATTATCTTTGGGATTTTGTACTGGAGGAGTTTAACAAGAAGACTGTAAAATATGGGGTCGTCACTGAACGTTTCAACTCATATAAACTACACGTTGCAAAAAAAGGTGACGAATACCTCGCTGTATTTAAGTCTATTCTACTACTCAATGCTTTCAATAATCTTGCAGCAAACGAAACAGTAACTCCAAGTGAGGAGAATATTCGTAACATGTATGTCGGTACTCCTTTTGATAAGGATATGGATACAATACTTGACTGGATAAACACAGAGGGAATTGTACAAAAATCTCCTCAAGGAATTTACGAAATACGCTTCTCCGCTCTTGACACAAAAGAAATTGAAGAAATCAAAAAGCTATTGTTGGCAAATGACTTCAAATACACATCCCAATTATTGAAGTTTAGTAACATTGCCCAAGAAGCTGTAGACAACAAACTAAAGCAAATAAACCGACCTGTTGCATTTGAATTTTACTCAGAGGATGTAAATGAATATACTCTGCTAAACAAAATAGAAAATGGGCGTAAGAATGCGCCAAGTTATGTCGTTTTCATAGCATTGATGCTGGCACGAAGTAACAGAGAATTGGCTGCACTTAAGGACATTGCCCAGAAAGCTTCAGAAGATGAACGTTTCAAGAATGTCGCATTTATTGCATTTGATAGTGTGTTGGACTCTATGGAGTTTGAACGTTTTATAGAATATCAGGCAAATGCCACATGTTCAAAGAAACATGGTTTCGCTGATCAAACGAAATCTCATACTGATAATGCCAAGACTATAATATCTGAATGGATAAAAGATGCCTTAGCTGGCAATTGTACAATTTATCTACAAGGAGACATTGAACCAATATCTGCAAGACTCCTACCCAAAACGATAAATACCAGCATTTCGCCACGAGTTTTCTATTATGGTCCAGAATCAGTAGAGATAGTTCGTATAAGAACATCATACACTTCTTGGGGACTGCAATTTGCAAAAAAAATTGCAGACATGTTCTTGTCCTTCAACACTAAGGATGAGATAGTAACAAGATGTAATGCACAAGAAAAAATTATACCACTACTTTTACAAGATAGTGTAGACGATAATTTAAAGATAAAACCAGACGTGGATTCAAATCATCCACTAAATCTGATAACTAAGTTTGTCAAATCAAAAATAGACCATTCTGATAAACAGAATACTTTCAATTTGTCTGATAAGCTTAAAGATTTAACTTATGCACCGTATGGAATGTATAAATCATTCGCTTCCTATGGTCTTATTGCTTATGCTCTTCGCCCATATGTAGATAAGGTTTTTGACACAAACGGAAAGCCTATAAATGCACAAAGAATGTTAGAAATCATCGATTTGACATTCAAAATCTGGGATGGAGAAACAAAACACTACAACAAGGTAGAACTTAAATTTGAGACTAAAGAGGAAGGATCTATAGCCAAAGGATTGATTTCTATGTTCCAACTTGGCAAACTCAAAGATTACAAAGACGTTACCAGCTTAACAGATGCACGATGGGCTCTCAGAAATGGCTTCTGTCCTGAGGCTGGTTTTCCTTTATGGGCGATCAAATATTCCGACAAACTACAAGTACTTAACTGCAAGGATAAAATAGCAAAACTGACAGATAACATCATTACTATCTATACAGAAGTTGGAAGTAAGAATCCTGCTCTTATGGTAGAAACTGATGGTTTAATCACGGAAGTCAAGTATGAATATATGCCTCTTCTAAACTATGAGGTAGAGAACAACTTTGAGAATGGTTTCCGCAATTATCTGTTATCTGATGAGATAGTAAACCTACAAGAAGGTGACTACGAAACAGCTTTAGCTTATATTCGTCAGCACATGGAATCAGGAGTAGGCCTTTGGACAGAAGCTGCTGTCATAGAGCAATTGAAGAACTGGAAATTAAGACTTAATCAAGTCGAGCCTACGCCTAACCCAATCCCCCAAGACGACAATCCTGGTACAGGTGTTTCAGAGCCGCCAGCGATTGACACAGGTAAACACTCGAAAGCGAAAGCTCGTATTCAGTCTATATCGTCCATCGACGAAGCGAAACAGTTGCTGGAGGCATTGTGCGATTTGGGCTATGATACAATTCTCGACACCATATTAAAATAAAAGCGTATGTTTAAAACCTTTACCAACTTTGAGGAATTGCTTTGGAATGTGCATGCAGATCGCAACATAGAAGGTGATGGTGCAAGTACAGCCAACAGATTCCCTGTGAGGTTTGTCTTATTCGACAACTTCCGCGACTGCTGCATGTTCGTGGAAGACATTTCTCATCTGCCCAATATCAATATACAGCGATTGGAAGACTGGATGGATGAGGAGTACCCCGATATCTTTATTCCACATGACAAGTTGGCAAAGAAGATATTACAACTCATCAGGTCAACACCTTCTGAATATAGAATTATTATGCCTTTCTCTGAAATAGCAAGATTCTATGATAACAGAAACAAACAAGAGTTTGATGCTCTAATTTCCACTGTCAAAGGGTATGATACGGAAAAAGAAGGTTTTAAGCATAAACAGAGAATTTACATACCTATTGTGGGACAAGAAGGAAAAATGCAGCATTTCCGTGATGACTCACAATCGTTTATCTGGTACTATCACAATTCAGACAGACAACTTGATTATCGTCTGATAATGACAGATGGTACCACGTATGGAGTCAAGGGATTGGAATCAAAGTATAATATCGCGAACACACTTACAGAATGGCTTGGCTTTTGGAAATATCCTGAGCTGAAGCAAAATATCATCAGCATTTCAAAGTCTATATATTCTCACCGCGAATACGCAAAACCCGATAATGCTTTTGAGTTTTGCAAATGTGAGAATGCTTATCAGTTCTTGACAAATGGTTTGAAGCTTGATGTTGACTGCATTCCTTACAACGAGGATGAGAAAGTGTATTGGGATATGCTTGCTTCAAAGATAAACATTGTTAATTTTAAATTTGAGCAGTTTTTTAACGAACAGTTTGGCATCTACAATCTTGCAGACTACAAAGTGTTCTTTGAAACATGGTTTAAGAACAAAGAACCATTCATGCGTTGGCTCTTGGCAAAATACTATGTACAGAAATTCTGCGACATGGGATATATTTGCCGTGTACTTCAGCATCTTGATGGATATAGCGATGCTTCATTTGCCAAAGGCTTGGCTCTTACTATTTTTAGTCTTGATGATCAAGAAACATATATCGAAGAAAGGCATGAAGGACTTATGCAAGGGTATAAGAACAATATGGAACTTTCACCTGATATTCAGTCTTATCTTGTTGGGAAGATAAAAGAGATAGAGGCAAAGACAGGCATATTATCTGCAATCAAGTATGTTTCGTGTATGTCGTATGGTGAAAAGGCCTTGGTCATAGAATGGTATCGAGACGGAAAGATATCAAAGGAGGATTTGCTTAACCTATACCCTGATTTGTATTATTACTTAGATAAAACTGTTGCTTCTGCAGAAGATACATGGGTATTAGACTACATGGATAAATACAAAGAGGCTAAAGTCAGGAATATCTATTCTGACGAAGTAAAGGCTTATATCCAAACTAAGAACCAAAATCATGTTGAGCATTTCAAATGGTCGAATAAATTTTCCACAACAAGGACTTTATTGAGTATGCGATCAGATATCCAATGCTATCTGTGGATAGATGGACTTGGTGTTGATTGGATTCCGTTCATTAGTCAGATTGTGAAAGAACATGAATCAGAAGGCTATTATTTGAATGAAGTGTATGTTGCTACTGCAAAAGTTCCAACAAGGACTGATATCAACAAGGCAGATATTCAAGTGTTATCTGGTGGCTTGTTTGAAAAAACTGGCGACTTGGACGAAATAGCTCACACCTGCAGGGCTTATCCAAAGTTTGTCATCGATGATCTTGAAACAGTAAGGAAAGCAATACGTAAATTTTTGATTGAACATCCAGGCATGAAAATCGCGATAGTGTCTGACCATGGTATTTCATATTTGTCCCAACTTTTACCTGGATATAATCTTAAAGGATATAAATCAGATCACTACGGTCGTATTGCCGAAACAACTGTTCAGAGCAAAGCTTCTATTGTAATAGACGACAAGTATGACATAATAAATATGCCAGACAATAAGACTATATGTCTTTGTGCATTGAAGCATGAGTCTTTGATGGCTAAGATTCCAGAAGGAATGGGATGTCATGGGGGATGTACTCCAGAGGAGCAGTTGGTTCCTGTCATGATAGTATCCCCAGAAAAGAATGTCGCCACATGGCGTGCCTCACTTAAATCATTTGAGATAGAGGAAGCAAATCCTATCGTTGTGTATGAAATAGTCGGATTAGATTCTACTCAGACTCCATTTGTTGAATACAACAATAAGAATTATGCTCTTAATGCTAAGGGATGTGTTTTCACAAGCGAAAGATTACCTTTAGTAAAAGATGTGACGACGGTGAAACTCAGAATCGGCACATGGGAAAGAGAAGATACATTTACAATAAAGATGGCCGTTGAGGAAGACGACCTATTTGATTTCTAAAATATGAATGCAAATATAGTTCAGAAAGTACAGACGTATTTGGGAGCACAAGCCTTATATAAGGATAGTGCAACAACAGGCAATCTCTTTGCCGGTCGTAACTTGCCATCTTTCGTTAAGGATTATCTCCTTAAGAAATATGCTCATGGAGAAGATGTCGATAAAAATGGACTCACATCCTTTCTTAATAAAGTTATGCCTACAGGTGACATCCGTAGTCAATTAATATCGGGACAGGATATAACCTTGCTAACGAGGTTTTCCGTCAATATTGATTTGGTGCATAATGTTCGACGTTTTGGAATTCCAGATCTTGGCATCAAGGAACGAGAAGGGCAAATCCCTGAGCATGTAGCTTCGAAACATCCCGAGTTGGTTGATGGCGAAATGTGGGGCATTATTAAAATGTGTCTTTTACCTGATGATGATGGCAAGAAGAGTCATGTAGAGATGGTTGATTTCAAACCATTTAAGCCCTACACGACTGTTGATGTGAGCTTTATTCAGAATGTCAGGAAGAACTTCACTACTCCAGAATGGATAGATCTAATTATTTCATCCATGGAGTACGAACCAGATTCTTTCGAAACAATGCATCAAAAACTAGAGTTCATTACTCGACTTCTGTTATTTGTGGAGCCACGTCTTAATGTCGTAGAACTTGCACCAAAAGGAACAGGTAAATCATATGTATTCAATAATATAAGCAAGTACGGATGGCTCGTAAGTGGTGGTAAGGTTACACGTGCTAAACTTTTCTACGATAGAGCTAAAGACCAATCCGGCATACTGAAAAATCATGATTTCTGCGCTTTTGATGAGATACAGACAATAGTATTCCAAGAGCCTGCAGAATTGCAAGGCGCATTGAAATCATATCTTGAACAGGGTAAGGCGACGATTGGTGATAAGGAATTCACGTCAGAATGTGGTTTAATGTTGATGGGTAACATTCCACTTACGGAAGATAGGAAACCTGTTAACAAGCGTTACTTCGATGCATTACCAGATAACTTTCGTGAGTCTGCATTACTTGACCGTTTCCATTGCTTCATAGAAGGATGGTATTTGCCTCGTATCAATAAAAGCATGATATACAAAGGTTGGACAATGAACATGGAGTATTTCTCTGAAATCATGCACACCCTTCGTGTCCAAAATACTTATAGCGAACTCTTTGATAAACTTGTAGATTATGACCGTCAAGCTGGTATGCGTGAGTTTACTGCAGTTAAGCGTATTGCCACAGCATACATTAAACTTCTCTTTCCTCATTGGACAATGATAGAAGATGTCAATCTGGATGAGTTTGACACATTCTGCTTGCAACCTGCAATTCACCGTAGAGGCATCATTCAGCAACAGTGCCATTATATTGATCCTGAGTACAAGGCCGAGATGCCTGCTATTTGGGTAAAACGATAAAAAAGCTAGCTTATGAAAATATCCGCATATTTACAAAAATATGATCAGACTAAATTGTTTGATGTAACATACTATCTTGATCCAGAACGATGGAAATTGTGTCATGAGGCGACGGCTCAATTTCTGAATGAAGAAGGATGGTCTGATTATATAAAATATTTGGATGAAAATGGTAATCTCTCTATGGATGTTCGCAATATCACTAAAGAGCATGGCGGTATCTATATATTTTTCATTCAAGGAGATACACTCCCATTTTGCGAAAAATACTTAGCCTATATTGGACGTGCACAATCAACAGAAAATCAAAGTGTTGGTAAAAGGTTATGTGAGTATCTAAGGGAAAGCCAAAAGGAGTCCTCAAGACCTCTAATTCCACGTTTGTTTAGATATTGGAAGGATAAATTGTATGTAAAATACTATCAGTCTGATGATAACAACTTTATAATTAATGGTGAAAGCGCACTTATCAAATCGATTCTTCCACCTTTTAATGATGATATGCCAGAATCAATAGTATTAAAAGAACCACAAAAAGCATTCTAAAGTATGAAGTCAATTGATATACCTGCAATTAGAGGATACATGGGATCCATGATTTATTATACTGCTACTTTTACTTTTAAACAAATTGCAGAAAGAGTAAATCCAATTGATGAAGAGTTGTATACATCTTCATCTTTAAGAGACCAGATTCAACGCTCTCTTACAAAAAACTATGTTAGTATTAAAAAGTATATTCTAACCCAAAAAGAGCATTTTTTTAATGCACTAGTCTTAGCTATATACGATGGAGAACCGACATGGAACGAACTTGAACTTGATTTCAAAGGAATAGACTATTATTCAATGGGATTCCTAAGATTAAATGGTGAAGAAAAGATATTTCCTGTCGACGGTCAACATAGAGTTGAGGGCATAAGAGAAGCAATTAAAGAGAATCCTGAATTAGAGGATGAAACTATTACAGTGATTTTTATAGGGCATCACAATGATAAAGATGGAAAAGAGAAAACCAGAAGAATTTTTTCAACACTCAATCGGTATGCAAAGCCAGTTAAACCCGGTGATATAATCGCCTTAGATGAGGATGACACTGTTGCTATTGTAACTAGAAATCTTCTGGAAACTTACCCTTTATTTATCAACGATAATGTCAAGGCAGACCTAAAAGGATCAAAAGCCTTATCTGACAATGACACTAAATCATTTACTTCGCTTTTGACACTTTATGATACCAATAGAGTAATCTACACCTATTATAAATCAAGGGACAACAAGCAAGGAAAGCTCTATAATTCAACCAAAATTTCTGAATTTCTAAAGTTCAGACCAGAATCAGAAGAGCTTGATGCGTTTGAAGATTATTTACGCCATTTTTGGGATCAATTTTGTAGTATTTTCCCTGGAATGGTAGAATATTTAAGTGCGTCAGCTGAGCAAACGGCAGCTTACAGATTCAGGAACAAAAATGATGGAGGTCTTTTATATTTTAGACCAGTAGCTCTTCCCAAATTAGTAAAAGCTATTTGTGAAACTTGTCTACGAACGGGAATTTCTATAGAAAGTTGTATGCAAGGATACGCAAATATTGAAATGGTTATTTCCAATAATCCTTGGACAGGCATATTGTGGAATACTCGGAAACAGACTATGATAACAAGCAACAAGTCTGTAATATCATCAATGCTGATGTTTATATACGATGAAAACATCTTCACTTCAAAGGAACTTGATAAATTCAAAAAAAGTTATGCCAAGGCATTAGAAGTGCCCATAGACCAAATTGAAGAAAAGTTAGCTCTCTTAAGAAACGCAAAAAGGCAATAAACGTGAATAGTAACATAACATAATAATCTTCAGGTCTACGGAAAGCTAGTGCACCCGAATATGTGAGACTTGTCACACAAATTGACATGGAGCCATTAACGAATAGATATTAAAACTGGAATACAAATATGATAGGAAATATCGACATACTGGTAAAAGAACTCTGCAAACTTCCCAAGGAAGTTGGCTGGGTTGAGTTTAAGCATAACAATTGCGAGCCGACAATGGTTGGTGAAGACATTAGTGCTCTTGCAAATAGTGCTACTTTGAACGATCGTGATTATGCCTATATGATTTGGGGCGTGGATGATGGTACTCATGAGATTATTGGTACTAAGGTGCGTCTTCAACTTGAAAAGAAAGGTGAACAGGAGTTGGAGAACTGGCTTCGATACCTTCTTTCCAAAAATGCGGATTTCGAATTCTATGGTGCAGACATAGACGGGAAGCATGTAGAGTTGATTCGAATCCACAAGGCACTCAATGAACCTGTTTCATTCCAGAAGATAGACTATATTCGCAGTGGCAGCTACACCAAGAAGCTGCATGAGTTTCCCGTATTCCGTGCTCAGTTATGGGACAAGCTACGTCATGCCCAGTTTGAAGACGTCTGTGTAAAGGCAGACCAAAGGTTTGAGGATATTATCAGATTGCTCCAAGTGGATGCATACTTTACCTTGTTGAAGATACCACAGCCAGCAGAGAAAGAGGCTGTTGTGCATTATTTGAACGAGGACGAAATCATCCAGAAACAGGATAATGGTCTTTATTCAATAACGAACTTAGGTGCTCTGCTATTTGCAAAGGACTTGAACGAATTTGCAAGATTAGGGCGTAAGGCTATGCGCGTGGTTCAGTATAAGGGTATCAACCGCTTGCTGATTCAGAAAGAAGAAACATTTGTACAGGGCTATGCTGTTTGCTTCGAGAATATCGTGCGTTATGTGAATGCTCTATTGCCAAGTAACGAGGATGTCAATGCTGTCCAACTGTCAACAACAAGCAAGTTCCCACTGCCATCTGTAAGAGAAGCCATCGCAAATAGTCTTATTCATCAAGACCTGTACATAACAGGGGCCGCTCCTGTAGTGGAGATATTTGACAATCGTATTGAGGTGACGAATCCTGGTACTCCATTGGTAGATGTACTTCGTATCATTGATAACCCTCCGAAGTCACGAAACGAGAAACTTGCTTCTCTCATGCGTCGATTAAAGATGTGTGAGGAACTTGGCCGTGGTTGGGACAGAATGGTGTTGGCTTGTGAAGCTCAATACCTCCCAGCTCCTCGCATTGAAGTTTTCCAAGATAGCACTAAGGTTACTCTTTTCTCTGAAATGGAGTTTAGCAATATTCCGATGGAGGACAAACTGTGGTCATGCTATCTACATGCATGTCTAATGTATATACAAGGTGATGCTTTGACAAACAAGTCTCTTAGAGACAGGTTTGGCATTCCTGAAACATCATCCAGCAGTTCTTCTAGATTAATCAAGGAAGCGATTGGAAAGAACTTAATAAAAGTACTTGACCCCAATACAGCTCCTCGTTATATGAAGTATATCCCAATTTGGGCATAGATTTAACTTGCCGGTAACTTGCTGGCAACTTGCCGAAACACCAATAATAAAGTTCGTAATATTGCCAAATTGCTGATATTAAGTAAGATAAATAATTAAGTTTAACTTGCTGGTAACTTGCTGGTAACTTGCTGAAGGACTAAAAATAGATATAAACATGTTATTCGGAGATAAGATTAAAGAGCTCAGAGAAGAGCAAGGTTTGCTACAACGCCAGTTGGCTGCATTCCTAGAGATTGACACCCCAATGTTCAGTAAGATTGAACGTGGTGACAGAAGAGCAAAGCGTGAGCAGGTCATCAAGCTTGCGGAGTATCTTCATCAGGATGAAAAGGAAATGCTTACCTTGTGGTTAGCAGACAAGTTCATTGATGCTGTTGAAGATGAGCAGGAACGGGACTTGTGCAACGATGCTATTATCGTTGCACAGGAGAAAATAAAGACTTTGTAATTATGGAGATAGACATCTTTCCCATTCCATCTGCAAAAGGAGTGCATCGCTATATTGGCACGTCATTCTTAGGGCTGATTATCATTACCTACATAGTTGGCGCTTACAAGATTGCTCAACAACTGATAGGCGAGGACAAGGAACTGCTTTGTTTTCTTGTCACTATACCTATATTTATAGGAGAATATGCGGTATTCGTATTGTTGCTTCATGGTATCAAGCAGTGTCTCTATGCCTACTTCAAAAGCAACAGAAAGGAGTTGAACAATCGAGCAGACCAAGAGAACATGGATGCTTGCATCATAAAGCATCTGGAGGATATTCAGAAGAAGCTGGAAACAAAGCCTGCGGTAGAAACACCATCATGTGATGTGGTTCCACAGCCAGTACGACAAGAGCCTCAGACATCGGAAGAGGTAAATGATTTGAAGCCACAGATTATGTCAGAACTCGAAGAGACGCTGAAAAACGCACAGCGAGATTTGGCTCCGTTCATTCAACAACTGCACATTGACCGCACCCAAATGGCAGAAGCGAAAGAAAAACAAGAGAAGGATAAACTTGACAAGATCCTTAGATATACTCGTCTTGTTTTCCTTCCACACGGATTCTGTGATGAAGAGCTTTTCCAGATTGAGGAAGCCGTTAAGCTACTTGTACAGTACAATGGCATTGTAAATTGTGTATCGGTGAAGATTGAAAAGAAGAAACTGAAGCAGACCGATCTGAAGAACTTTGCATGGAACATCGGACATCAATATAACATCGACTCCGAGGTGCTAGCAATGTTTGTAGTCAATCTGTTCCATTCTTGGTTCAAGAATACCGAGAAGGGCACGATACAAAAGACGCTCCATAACACAACAGGCACATACTCAATTAAAATTGACGAGAATATCTTAGAGCATCTGCCAGAGTTGGAAGAAAAGGTGCTTGGCAAGAAACGTAAATAAGAAAGAAAAATGGAAAGATTTGACATAATGAATTAGGTGGTCAGAAAGATACAGGTAAAACAATTGACACTATTCTTCAACTTATAAAAGACAACCCAAGTATAACGAGAAAAGTTCTCTCAGAAACTCTTGGCATATCTCCAAGTGCCATTCAAAAACACATTGACCGTCTAAAAGCTGAAGGTATAATTGTTCGTAATGGTGGAGATAGAGGTGGTTCTTGGGAGGTAAGAACCATAGTTAGTGATAAAAACGTAAAATAGTCCTTACTTGGGATTTCTATATTTGTTTGGCTTAACAGCCTCTTTTACATTCTCTTATCGTTCACGCGTGTTTGTAAATACTTGACACACAATATGGTTTAGATTTGAGGAGGTCAAATGAGACGCATAAGTAAAGACATAACAAAACACTATCAAATAGCGTGTAGCTCAATGAGTTACACGCTATTTGCATTTTATAGGCTCATGTTTTCTATGTGCTTGTTCACCCTTTTTTTACGGCTTTTTTGTTACATGTGTGTAGCACGACAAAAATATAGAAAATGTGTTACTAAAACATACTTATGTTCACTTATTTACACTTAATCGTAGATAACCTACAAGATCTAAGTTGTAGATAAAGAGCAAACAAAGTTCAATATACATAATTATATTAACTCATTTAACATAACAAAATAATGCCAAATTTAGGATTTGAAATCAAAAGAAAGTGCAGGTTCTGTGGTAAACAGTTCATTATCAAGACCCTAGACAGTTATTATTGTAGTCCGAAGTGCAGTAAAGCTGCGCATGCACGTAAAAAACGAGCAGAAGAAAAAGAGAAAAAATTGGCCTTAATAGCCAAGATGATTCCTACCATTCGGGAATTCATCTCGGTCAAAGAAGCTGTTGCCATTTATGGCGTAGAACGTCATACCCTCTATCATCTATTGAGAAAAGGTATAATACCTTCTATTAATATTGGAGATAGAATGACCCGTATCAGAAGAGCAGATCTTGAATCTATGTTTGCGAAGCGACCTATAGCCAAACACATCAAGGAAACACCGTTACCAAAGAAGTATAGTCTCGAACCCGAGGACTGCTACACCATTGGAGAAATCTGCGAAAAATACCACATCAACGATAGTTCCGTATGGGCTCACGTCAGGAAATATTCTATTCCCTCTCGGCAAATCGGCAACTATGTGTATGTCCCCAAAGAAGAAATCGACAAACTATACAAATCAGAAAAATAATGAGAAAACCTTTACCACACACAAAAGTTACGGTTAAACTCCGTAAGTCAGAGTACCGTGAAGAGTGGTACCTCTACACAGAGTCGTACCCAGTACGCAATCCAGGCAGCACTAAGCCTAAGAGAGTCATTGAGGCGGTTAATCGCACTATCACCACTCCAGTTTGGGACACAACTGCCATAACAGGCATTGATTCGGAAGGCAACTACAAGTACAAGCCGAAGCGAGATTCCAACGGCATAATCCAATGTCAATCACAGTTAGACAAGGAAGCATGCCGATATGCCGACAAGGTACGTGCCTTGCGTCAGCAGGAATACGATACAGCCGTAGTATATTCCGACAGAGAGCAGGAGATAATTGCTCAGAACGAACGTTCTGAACAGGATTTCATTGCTTACTTCAACAGTATTATTTACAAGTGTCATCCCAACAGTTCAGATTCCATTATTGTCAACTGGACTCGTGTAGGCAAGCTGCTTTCCATCTACTCTAAGGGCAAGCCTATTCCTTTTAAGTCAATCTCCGTAAAACTGCTTGAAGACTTGAAGTTGTTCATGCTCTCGGCTCCGCAAGGAGGAAACAAGGGCGGCACACTCTCTCAGAATTCTGCTGCCACCTACTTCGCAATCGTTAAGGCTGGTTTGCACCGTGCCTTCATTGACGAATACCTGACCGTTGACATAGCCGCCAAAGTGAAAGGCATTCCAGATATAAAGGTTAAGCGAGAGACGCTGACACTTGAAGAAGCAGAAATGCTGGCTAAGACACCATGCGAGAACGATGTATTGAAACGAGCTTTCTTCTTTGGAGTACTTACAGGTATTCGTCTATGTGACATTCACGACCTCACTTGGGGAGAGATTACTCCTACACAAAGCGGCTGGCGAGTGGACTTTACCCAACGCAAGACACATGTGGTGGATTATCTACCCATAAGCGAGCAAGCATACTCGCTTTGCGGAGAACGAGGAGAGCCAAACAAACGTGTGTTCGAAGGATTGACTGGTTCTTCCTGGATTTCCCGCCCTTTGAATAAATGGATCAAGGCTTCGGGCATCAAGAAACATATCACATTCCATTGTAGTCGTCACACATTCGCAACCTTGCAACTTGAACGCGACACCGACATCTATACCATCAAGGGTATGCTTGGACATACAAACGTGAAAACAACCCAGATCTATGCTCATATCGTAGATAAGAGCAAACGTAATGCTGCCGATGCCATTCAGATTGATGGTCTCAATATGGCAAATATCGATTCCGAAAGCATCTAAATCTTCTGTTTTTCATTTTGGATTCTATGAAGCCTCCGAGTTTTCGGAGGCTTTTTTTATGTCTTTACCATTCTTTTTATGCAAGAATCTATTATCCTTTCTCCTATCGACATAATACACTGTTTATAAGAGTTATAGTATGATTTTTGCCGAAAAACCATACTTAAACTATAAACAATATTAATATCGGGGCATAGAAATTCTGTTTTTACGGCTATTCGCCATTTTATAAGTTACTTTGCATCGCCGAAACACAAGAAAAGGCATGATAAACATTAAAAAACAATTATAGTAAACATGTGCGATTTTTACGAAGTCAAAACATTGGAAGAGGTGCCCAAGGCATTGTCTATCCTCATCAACAAAGTAGAGACGTTACAACAGGACGTCAATAACCTGCGCAAGAAGGAGCGCGCGAGTGAATCACCTAGATGGATGAACATCGATGAGCTTTGCGCTTATCATCCCAGCCATCCCAAAAAGCAAACCGTCTATGAGTGGGTGTCCAAGAAGACTATTCCCTATCATAAGATGACCAAGGAACTCATGTTCCTTCAGTCAGAGATTGACGAGTGGCTGAAGCGTGGAGCCCGGAAGTCTGAAGAGAAACTACTACGTGAAGCCCGTGAGTTTGTCTTGTCAAAGAAAGGGAAAGAAGTATGAAGCCAGACTACACAACCGATTTTTGGCGCGGTATGGACGACCTGCATGGTTTCTCTTTTTACCGAAAACCCATTCAGAACATTGAGCCATGCCGTGCCATAACGGTGGTTGATGTCTATCGCTATCTTGTCAGCCACTATGCCAAGCCACAGACCGACACTCTCCGTTCGCTTTCATCACCTTCGGAAGCCAAGAAATACAAGGCGACTCACTTTGACTATTGTACATTCTCTGGCTTGTTTCACAAGAGAAGTGAGAAAGAACTAATTTTGCACTCAGGTCTGTTATGCCTCGATTTTGATCATGTCGGAAATCCCGACAAGTTCAAAGAACGCCTATTGCATCATGAGTATTTTGACACAGAACTACTTTTCACAAGTCCCTCTGGCGATGGTGTGAAATGGATTATCCCTATCGACTTGAAAGGCTGGGAGCATTCCCGTTATTTCAAGGCTGTAGCCAACTGCATCAAATCGACAGGACTGCCATCTGTGGACATGTCGGGAAGTGACGTGGCTCGTTCCTGCTTCCTACCCTACGACCCACAGGCATACATTAACCCTAAATACATGGAATATGTCAAAGAAAATATTTTCCGCCCAAGAGTGGGAGAATGCCCCTTCTAAGCAAAAGGCTTCGCTCCCAGCCTTGCCGCCACATAATAAACTTTTTCCTATCGACCTTGCTACTGATATTGACAGAGTCGTTAATGAAATTGAAGCAATTGGTATTGATATTGCCCCAGATTATGGCATGTGGGTGAATGTCGGTTTTGCCTTGGCAGATGGTTTGGGAGAACAAGGACGAGAAGTTTTTCACAGAATCAGCCGACTCCATCCTGATTATATCCCTTCAAACACAGACAAACAGTTTACCCATTGTCTGAATGGCCGAGGCTCTGGTGTTACCATCGCTACATTTTTTCATTATGCCGCCCAGGCTGGTATCGAACTACATCACTCTTCCAATACCATTTTACCAAATTGCCAAAATGGTAAAACGGCAAAATGGATAAAACAAGAAAGTGAATTGCCTCACTTTCCTGAGGAGATTTTCGATGCTTTGCCTCCATTCTTGCAGGAAACCGTCGGCAATGCCATTTCCGTTGAAGACCGTGATGCCATACTGCTTGGAACCATAGGTTGCCTGTCCGTCTGCTTCTATAATGTATGCGGTGTCTATGACGAACGAGTAGTGTATTCCAACCTTTATCTGTTTGTCGTGGCAGATGCAGGTATGGGCAAAGGTACATTGACACTCTGTCGTGAACTGGTAGCCCCCATCAACCAGCGTCTCCACGAACAAACGGCACAGTGGATGATTGAATACAAACGCGAGTTAGCAGAGTACCAGAAATGCAAAGGGAAAAATCCTGAAGCTGTAGAGCCTATCGCACCACCGCAGAAGACACTCATCATTCCAGCCAATAGCAGCGCTAGCTCCCTGATCAGCATTCTACATGACAGCGAAGGTATCGGATTGCTCTTTGAGACAGAAGGCGATACTCTCAGTCAAACACTCAAATCCGAACACGGAAACTACTCTGACCTACTGCGTAAGGCTTACCATCATGAGACTATCAGCATGAGCCGTCGAAAGGATAGAGAATACTTGGAAATCGACAACCCACGTCTCTCTGTAGTATTGGCTGGTACACCCGAACAGGTACGTCACCTGATACCTGATGCAGAAAACGGATTGCTCAGCCGCTTCATCTTCTACTTCATTCCCTTTCGTCGAGGAATACGCGATGTCTTTGCAACCGATGATGTTAACCGTTCAAAACATGCAGTATTCAAGATCATGGGTGACGAGTATCTACACTTGCTCGACAATTTCATTAATCAAGGTTCTTATGTCATTGTATTGCCAATGCATCTTCAACAGCGGTTTGTTGAGTGGCTTACCAGACTCAATGACGAGTGCTGTAATGAGGTTGACAATGGTATGCAGGGTATCGTCCGCAGGTTGGGACTTATTGCTTTTCGCATAATGATGTTGTTCACTGCAATTCGTGCGTTCGGCAAATCCCAACCACAAGCCAGGTCTCCTGACGGAAGGATCATTCTGGAATGTTCCGAAACGGACTTCAATACAGTACTGTGTATTTGTGAAATCTTGCTCTTTCACTCTATATACATATATTTGAAGTTACGTCCAAAGAATACCGTCAACGCCCTACCCTACACTGAGACTGGTGTCAATGCTCGTCGCTATGCTTTGTATCGCAATCTACCAAATGAGTTTGACAAGGGCACATACGACCAAACCGTTTTAGACATGAATGAGAATCCCAATACTGCTTCTAAGTGGATCGATAAGTTCATTCAGGATGGACGACTCAAGCGAACAAGCAAAGGTAATTATGAGAAAATTCAAACAAACAACTAATAGGACGAAAGTCTACACAAAAAAATGAAAAATATTATTATCCATATTGATCATCTTGTTATGTTGGCAGAACTTGATGATAAAGATGCTGGGCTGATAGCAAAAGCCATCGCTCAGTATGCCGACAAGGGGATTGTTCCTTCATTCAGCAATAGTGCGCTCAAAGCTATCTTCACTCTGTTTCGCTCCAATATCGAGGCGCAGCGTGAGTCTTCTGCAAAACGCAGCGAAATCAATACGACTAATGCCCTGAGCAAGAAGTCGGCAGCAAAGAAGAAGGTTGTAAAGAAGATGGCACAGACAGAAAGTGAATCGCAGCAAATTGCAGACGATATTATGGAAACGTCAAATGTGGTTGACGAATCGCTCCCACTTGATGCAATCGAAGCAGTATATCCAAAACTCGGTACTTATCGCAACGAATCGCTTTCCATTTGGGAATCCTTCAGCGAAAAGAAAAAACGCAATGCCATCGATTTTGTTCAAACCTACATAAGTCAAACGCCTAACACCATTGACCAAATGTATCTGAACAGATACCTCGGGGCTGAACCTTGGGAGAAGTAAGCCGTAACGGGGCTGCTTGCAGACATTTAACCCTTTGGTGTAGCCTAATACACCAAGCACACTTGGCTTTTAGGCTCTCCGAGGGTTCGTGTCTGCCTTTTGAATGAGCAAGCTCTGGCAGAATTACATTTTTTATGTTTAACCAATATTCAGAAGAACCATATGAGTAATGGAAGAAAAGCGATGCTGGAAGTATGTAAGATGAAGATGACTCCAGCACTCAGCGCAGAACATCAGCGCAAATGGGATGAGTCCCGATGGGAATGTAAACTTGATGATCCAGAACGTAACTACGACAAGAGTCGTGTACATCTAAACTTCGAAATACGCAAAGGGGCAGTCATAGCGCCAATAGACAAAACGGTCTGCATCAAAGACAAAGTGGACAAACGTATTGCAGAATGGAAGGCAGAACGACTTGCCGAAACAGGCATTGAACCAATCGTCCGAAGCACTCAACACAAATCGGTCTGCATCATCATGGGGGGTAATCGTGAACGAATGAATGAACTTGCATTCGGCAATCAAGTCCTTCAGGAACGAGGCAACAACTCACACATCCAACGCATGAAAGAGATTGAGCAGTTCGCTCTCGACAACTACAATGCACTTGCCAAGAGAATCGGAGAGAAAAACATCATTTCCTTCATCGTTCATTGCGACGAAAAAAACTGTCACATCCATGCAACCATCGTTCCAATTTTGGAGGATGGACGCTTGTCTGCAAAAGATATGTTCGGAGGTGGGTCCCTGGTCTCGGCACGTGATAAAATGCGAGAATGGCACGATTGGTATGCAGCTATTAATGAGAAGTGGGGACTTGAACGTGGTGATGATATTCATGAAACTGGTGCACGTCATAAGTCACTTGAAGAACATAACCGTGAATTACATCGTGAAAACAAATCACTTGAAGAGGAACTAGAAACAAAGCGTCGTGCAGTCAAAGGACTATCTACTATGATAGAGAACCTAACCATTCAACGAAAAGAAATTGAAACCGAAATTGAAAATCTTGAAGCACAACTTCAGAAATCCGATTCCGACAAAAAACAAATTACAAAAGACATCATAGCTCTTCACATGAAACTTGCGACCGTCAAAGACAGGTTGGAAGAGAAGCATGACAAATTGAATAAAGTTTACCAAGAACTGGA
This sequence comes from uncultured Prevotellaceae bacterium, assembly GCA_946406435.1. GTDB lineage: Bacteria > Bacteroidota > Bacteroidia > Bacteroidales > Bacteroidaceae > Prevotella. Next base: position 29,260 of record CAMJKP010000026.1, read on the forward strand.
GGATCTTAAGGAATCATATGATTCAAGGATGGAAAAGGTAAACGATGCTTTCGAGTCGGACAAATTGATAACAAACTATCTCAACCATCATGCCTCTATCATTGTCAAAGCATCCATTCTGGAGCAAGTACTATATGATGCAGCTAGAATCTGCCGAGAATTACCTCGTGCAGAGGAATTGGCAGAGGACACCTTCATTGACGATCGTAACTTCCTACGTTGGAACGATGTTCTAAAAACTGGTATGCAAGTATTCTTGGCTGGCATCAATGGTGCGACCAATGTAGCTCAGACCTCTGGCGGTGGAGGTACATCAAACGATATGCCGTGGCGAGACAAAGATGAAGATTTTCTTGATTGGGCTCGACGTGCCATGCGCTATGCTCATGCAAAGCATTATCCTGGCAATAGATATAGACGAACGCAGAATCGGTAGTCTATGTGCACATATGTTAATAAAGGTAAGTGTTTCCATTTTGGAAACACTTACCTTTGTTTGACCATTTGTCCGAGGGTATCCTAATTTTTCGGATAGTATCGGACAAATGGAATTATCACTTAGTTCTTATGGTTGGAATCAATGTCACAAATCGTGACGGTGGTTCTCATATCTATTCCAAAAACAACCTTAATTTTCACAATCTGCTTGCATAGGAATATGTGAAAGGAATATCTAGAGCATTTGTCCGAGTCTTACAAATTTTATTTGATAATGTCGGACAAATGGGCTCAATCTTATGATTATTTATAGAATCCATGGTTTGATAAATGTTTTTTTATCAAGGTGAGCTCTACAATTCTGAATTTTGAATTGTATTCATTTTTAATGGATTGCTGTATAATTTTAAACTGCCAATTTTCAAGGACAACGGGAGCCTTTTCCCATGTCAACATTCTAATTAACTGTTCTTTTGTAAAAGAATCCCCAATATAATCCTTTACAATATCAGATTCAAACATCTCATAATTATTGCGGCATACAATTTCGTAAATAGTAATGCCTTTTACTATATCGCGTTTATTCAGGTCATAGCCAAATTTCGCTTTATGCGCAAGATTCTTAGATGTATTCTGATCTTGTAAAGACAAGCACCCAGAATCCCTACCCCAATTTGCAATATTAATCCATGTATCATATGAAATAGAAGATACAAGTTGACGATTTATTGCATCCATCTCAGCATCAGAAGACTCATTATCCGAATAGCGTTGCTCTATCATTTCTCTATCACAAATATCATTTTTGATACTATCAATAGATGGAATTTCAAATTTAGCCTTTACTGTCTTCCAGCAATCTTCCTTCGTTCCCCATTCGATAATATTAGATCTTGGGGAATTGTCTTTAAGGAACTGATTCAGTTTTGTCATAAGATTATACATATAATCAGAAAGCTCAGAAGAAACCTTTTGATTCTTCCATATTTTTGCCAAATCCAGACATCCTTCTGTTGCAATCTGAAGCAAGGCAATACTATAAGGTACCATCACTTGCTTCATATCTCCAATAGGTGGTGTCTTACTACGTTTTGTACCATGTCTTCTATCAACCTCTTTAAACAAGATTGCTTTTGCTATCAAATCCTCAAAGAATATATTATTTATGTCTAGATTCTGCATAACATTATCACGAAAAGCCCTAAAATTGACTTCATTGCCATCAACAACACAATGTGGCCCAACAATGATTTTCCCTCCCATTTCGAGTTCATAATACGAATTGTAGTATTTAGCCAACTCGTATTTTGTAAACTTACATTGTTTCGGATATTTTAAAAGGAATGCTTTTTTCCTAGATTTTGTTTTTGAATTCTGTGCAAGCAAATTGTCATATTGACGACTAATACGATCAAAGAACCAATAATGCTGCTGGTTAGAATCAATAGTTATAGGGGTAAGCATATAGCGTGACAATTTCTCTATCTCTACGAAAATAGGATCGTTGGCAGACAAATCTGCATCATTAATTTTATTTTGTGTATTGGCATATTTTGATATATGTTTCACAATCTCATAGGAATTGTCTGCGTTCTTAATAACGGAAATCTTCATAGGCACAAGAACCTTATCTAAATTTTCTTTCGCATCTTTAGAGGTATAGAAAAGGGTTGCAGTAGTTTGACCACCATTTACTATTTGAAGATTGTTAATTTTACGTATAACAGAGTTAGATTCATCCAAAACAATGGAATCTGCTGTTGCAGAAATACCATTGTTATAAGCAAAGAACATATTAGGTCTGTTGAGAATAGTATCCTTTATTCCTCGATTAATTCCTCCTTTGAATTGTAAGAATGATCTGACATTTTGCTCCAGTAGTTTAAAACCATATTGTTCATAGAGTGAAGCGAGAAATTTACCAGGCAAGTAAGTCAAGTAGCCATCATATAGTTCTGAGCCTGTTGGAATCTGCAAACAATGAGGTTCAATGTTATGATCTTCCAAGTTTAATTGTATTGGTAAACGTGATTGCGCAGACATACTATATAGTTTATCAATATCAATAATATTGATAAATATCTTCTGACCAGATATCTCCTTAGTTGCAGGAATTTCACCTTTATAACGTGTGTTTGTTAAAACAAATGCATTAACACGTACTAAGTTACTATGTATTTCGGTAGAACATGCTAGCTGATGTGAAAATTCAAAGATTGGTGATGTTTCAGCCAACTCATTTTCGTAATGCCCCCAATATGCCTTAGAAAAAAAATTGGATATACGAGTACAAGCACGATCAATACTTTGTTTATCTATTATTTGAATAGAGTCCGAAGGATCAAATATTGAGATAAATAAATCAATGGTATCACATGTATCTGAAACTGCATATCCATTAATTTTATGTTGATTCTTTGTGCCAAGAGCTTTCTCATCATAGGCAACAACAGCATTATCTGTTTCATTTGCTTGTGTAAGCATGTCCAAACAGATTCTAGTAAATGATTGTTCTTGAAACTCTCCATTTTCTTCTGCTATTTGCAATGAAGATATTTCCTTCTTAAACGAGTTGTAAAACTTTTCGATTTCAGTCATTTTTCAAACATTTTGAAAGAACTATTTGCTCAGCGACTCTATACGATTCCAAAGAAGATATACAGATTGAATACCTCACATTCACTACACCATCTCTTAATTCTTTTTCTCTAATCCTAGGGAAATCTCCTTTTACATGAAAGAAACTATCCTTGCGTAATTGATAGTGTATGTTTGTATACAAATATTCATGAGTATCTATATAGCCAGCTTCAAATAATTTTGAATTAAATAATGAAAGTGTAGCAACATCATCCTTCAATATTGTCTTGATACTTTTCACCATCTCTGGGAGATTTTCACCTGTTTGTCTGGAAACCTCAAAAGAACAATGATATAAAAATAACGTTTCTATCATTGTATCATCTAATTGTCTTTCTCCATTTATAATTAGATTTTGTGGATTATTGGTTGAAGTCGTTTTAACCTCTACAGCCCAATCTTTCCCCTGAAAATCTCTAAGTGCCCTATCCGTACCTACATAATTTTGAACGATGTTGTAATAAGAGGAGCTTGACGAGTATTGAAGACACTTTTTTAGAAATCTCAATTCTCCATAAAGTCCCTGTTGTTCTTCCTTTGAAAGCCACTTACCTTGTACACGTTCAAAAAGATTCTTCCAACGTAATAGCGTATTACAGAAGGTCTGAACAGCATCTTCAATTGTCTCTTTAACAATGATTGCTTGAAGCACATTTTCACATAAATACGAAAACTCATTAGTTTTATCAGAGGTCTTTATCTTTGCACAAAGAAGCATACTATCAGAAAAACTGCTATCTTCATATAATTCAACAATTGGTTCTGATATCGATGCAAACGGTGCAAGATTTAGCCTGATTGACTTAGGAAATGATAAAGCGATGCCATAGCATTCTTCTGGATACTGATAAATACAATAGACATTTATCTTTGAATCCGCGGAATATAGACGCTTGACCAATCCGACTTGCTTTTCAGTTTTCAATATTGACCATATATCAAATACTTTATTATTCATCTGGATACTGGTTATCGTTGGTTTCCTCAAAATTTATTTCTGTCTCTATTAAATCCTTAACTTCATTTACTTTATACTTAACACCCATTGAATTCTTACTATTGGGGAACACAATGGCGAAAGCGATAAATGGAGTCTCATTCTGTTTGAAACATTCCACGTCTTGTTTGATTTTACCGTCAAATCCTTTTACATTCGCTTTTTCCGGATTGAGCGGATAAATAATAAGCAGCGGAGTTAATGGAGATCTATACTTTTGGCGTACAAGAGTTGGAGATGGATATTTTTCTTTCCATTCATTTATGCTTGGATTTTTAGCATGTTGATCTTTTTTTATCTTAATCGTTTCATTTAGAGCTTCAGAAAGATCTTCTTCCAATATATCCATATCCATGAACTCATCTTTAGGACCAGAAATAAGGTGATAATTTTTTAGGTTATAAACATTATCATCCTGCTCTGGGATACCAACGCGGGTTCTATTTGTACAGATTCCAGGCAACGCACCATCTACAAAATAGTACCTCGATCTTTCTGACGTAGATAAGTGGTCTTCATTTATCTCTTGATTCCTTAGGATTACTCGCCATGATACCAATTCACCATGTTCACTAACACATGATTTGATGTATTGAGACATCTTTTCTAGATTCATTTTTATTCTTGAAGTTTCTGCAATTTCAAAGTGCTCAATAAAATCACATATTTTATCAGGCCCTACGTTAAGCCACAAGTATCCACGACGGTCATCATTTCCATTCTTCTGGTAACGTTGGCCAAGTCCCTGCAAAAAATCAGACGTTAGTTTGAAATTACGCTCTATTGATTCCTTTGTCCGCTTAAGTGAATAGGTTTCAACAAGAGTTGATGCCCAAGATACTTGAACATCCTTTGTTGAAAACATTTTTAATGGAGAAGTGATTAAAAGCCCTGGGCTTGTTCGAACTTTCAAGGCATATTGTTGGGGACTGCCATTACTCTCCCAAAGATAATCAAAATCCTCTCTAAGCTCATTATTGGCAATAGTAATGTTCTTGAACCAATAATTTATTTCTTCACTTACAAACAAACGACAGACGTCTACATATCCAGGTCGGTAGCCAAACCAGCGTCCCATCTGCATAAGTGTATCATACATTTTAGATGCACGCAAGAAATAACTAATTGTTAATCCTTCAAGAGTAAGACCACGAGATAATTTATCACCACCAATGGCAATGACATAATATCCATCTTCTTGATGTTCTTCATAGGCAAGGCTATCAGTAGAAGCTCCATTAAGAGCTTTTACTTCAATTTTAGAGACGACGTGATAGAGTTGATTTCTAACATCATCCCATGTTATTGTCTTTATCCCTTTTTTAATAATAGAATATTGTGAATCGATGATTTCTTTGGTAGTTTGAATGAACGATTTATATTCCATCTGAAGACTACCAGATCCACATACAAAATTCTCCTCAAAATCCCTCTTTAAGAGATTGTAAAAATGAGAATCATCAGCAAGTATTTCATTCCTATAAAACTTGAATAATCTATCAATTAGAAGTTTTATCTCATTCTGCCACACTTGAAAGCGCGATAGGTGTATTAGCATGGAGTTATGTTTCTTGCCCTGTCCACGCGCACACCTAATTGCACAAGCAAGAATGAAACATCTTACAGCATATTTCAAACTATCTGGTATATTCTGATAACAAAGAGTACCACTATCCCCCAATTTGTGCTTATCGGGAACGAAATCCTTATAATCTTTTACAATGTTAACAATCGGCAATGGCTGTTCGCCTTCCGTGTCTAAACCGAATACCTTTTCTGGACTTAGATAAGCTGGCGGAGTAGGTAAATTAACAATAAAATGACGGGGGAATAAATCATTCTCATCCGTTCTATCTATGAAAATATTCGCATATGGGGTTGCAGTATAACCCACATAGGCATTACGACGAAAAAGATCTAGAATAGCCCTGATTTTGCTATTAATTGAAGATGCCTTCTTTTTGTTTTTGGAAGTATTAACAGATGCGTTATCAGCTTCATCATCAATAAACAACACAGATTTCCCATCCAAATCTTTTTTGGATAACCACTTCTTTAGATTCGCCAAAATCCGTCCATTCTTCTTAACAACAAATAATATTGGCTCTTTGGTTTGGAAGTTTGTACCTAATGAATTTACAGTCGATTCCTTAAAATCAGAAACAACAGTAGTAAAAGCATGTGCTATAGGCTTATTATCTATCAATCCTACACCAATGCCAATTCTTTCACTATCTTGAATCCTTTCTATATCCTTAGTCGTAAATCCCAAGAAACACTTTTCTAATCGATTTTGTGTCTGTGTTCTCAAATCATCGAGGATACCCGCAAACACAATAACGACATTGAAACCTGCATCAACAGCCTTACATATAAGACCTGTAAAATTAGACGTTTTTCCTGATTGAACCTGCCCAACAACAAGACCTTTTTTGGAGAAATTAGTGTCTGTCAATGCTGGGTCATAAAGATTATCCAATATTTCATTGGTCAATCTATCTAGTTGGAAGATTACACCAGGCTGATATTTTTCTTGTTCCCGAAGATACTTTTGATATCTATTCCAAAATCCCCATTTTATCTCTTGTTGTCTAGCATGATTATTGGCACTAAACCAACCGGCCCCTGGATTGTTGCTATCAAGCAACGTTTTATAAGGTGCAATTGGAAGAGTGTAAAGAGACATAAGACGTTTTTTAACTTCTGCCTTGTCTATATCAGGAAACATGCCAGCGAACTGATTGACAGCTTCAGCTATTTCATTGTCTTGAATGTTAACCCTGTCGCCAATGTACAGACGACAAAAATCCATATATTTTTCAATGTCCTGTTCCATTATAATGCGTCTATTAAATCTTCGTAATAATTAAATGGTTCTATTATTCTTAATAGAGCTTTTGCCTGCAAAGAACTTTTGCCCTGATTGATAAATGAATTATACATTGCCTTGAGCATCTGTTTAACAGATGCCGTATCAAGCATTACGCCAGTATCATTTTTATCTTCACCTTTAGCTTCATTAATGAAGATTGTCTTTGTAGGGACACATGACTCAATCAACAAAAGCATTTGGTCTATTGCTCCAGCAGGATCAATTTCAGCTTGTTGCTTTAGATGTGTAATGAGAGGATTGTCCCTATTTATTATGTAAGACCATGACGAATCTTTCTTCTTTTCTAACCATAAAGGATGAAACTGCTGACCTGCACGTTGTTTCAATATCTTCCCTCTATGTCTAAATACTTCTTCTGCAAAAGAACGTACTTTCTTTGCATATTGCTCTATTTGTTCTCTACAATTAGTCGGCGGATATGCTCTAGATTTTTTGATATCTATTTGCCATTCCGCATCCTGACTATTTGGTAAATCTATAGCTATTCGTGCAAGTTTACAACATTCTTCTTTTCTGAACAAGCCTAACCAATCTCCTGCCAGCAAAAGTCTTTTGCCCCGATAGACATAGAATCCTTGTTGAGCACTCCATCCTTTTGGTCCCTCTGCATTATGGAATGCAGTTTCGCTAGAGAAGTTCAATTTGTGAGGTAGGACATATCCTGTTAAAGTCACATTTCCTAATAGATAATCTGTGGGAAAAGATTGTCGTTTTGCCTCTGAAGGACAGAATGGATTCCATGGTATGATAGGATGAGTACCCCATATTATTGTAAGTTGTTTATCTTCAATAAATCTATGAAAAGTCATGGCTATATGTTCCCTAACTTTTTGTAAAGCTGTAGAAAACTTTTCTTTTGCTATCTCATTTGATTTATCTGTATTGGGAGAGATAACACGATCCAACTCAGACCAAACAACTATAGTTCCAGATTCAACATCGTCTAAAGAATCTTTATAGTCTTCTGGACACCAATGTATCAATTTCCATTCCTTACACTCTGCGACAAAATCTAAATCCCATGTCCAAAAAGACACAACACCATTCTTTTTGCTGATGACAGTTAACTTTCTACACTGAGAGAAAGAGGCTGTTTTTAATCCTAGTCCAAAACGTCCTAAGTCATTCTCTTCTCGTTTTTCTAGTGGGTTTTGAGCACCAGGCCGCATAGCATGAATCAACTCATGGTTAGTCATGCCTATACCATTATCCTTTATACTGATAATGGAATTTCCTCCATCCCAATGACGTTGTATAGTTACCTGTTTAGCACATGCAGTTATTGAATTATCAATAATATCTGCTACTGCCGTTTCTAAATTGTAACCTATAGCCCTAAAAGTCTCAATCATTGAGGCTGCTTCAGGAATGGCTTCTTGTGTATCAAAACCCTCGTACATGATAAATTAAAGTTGTTTAAAAATATGTTTCAGCAAAACAGTTACTACATTAATCTCCCATCCATTGCCAGCGCGTTCACCTAGTTCAAGATAGGTCAGATTGTCAGGATAAATTATTTCTCTTGTTTTTCCGTTTATTTTGAATCCCATTAATCTAAAATGTTCATCTACGGATAACTTTCTGAACCTGTCCATACCATTTACTGGTGGCTCAACAATTCTTACAACATTGTGATTTGGAGGGGTGACAGTCATACAGATTCTATCTGTACGAATCTTACGATTATAATAGTCATAACACAACCTCTCTTTTACATGGAAATAATCTTTGGATTTTCCATGAATTTCTTTAATATGATCTATCTGAGCTTGCGTCCTGTATAATTCCTCATCAGGGTGCTCATCCAAGAACTCCTCAATAAAATGTTCAAGAGGAATCGGCTTGGGTTTCATCGAGAAATTCTCTGGTAACCCACCGGCATCTTTTCTTTTACCAAAAAACCAAAGCCTCTGTCTACTTTGAGGTACTCCATAATCTGCAGAATTAAGAATAGTCGTTTGTACGTCATAACCAATTTCATCAAAAATACGTAATATTGTCTCATATGTAGGTTTGAATTTACCTCGACATAGATTGACTACGTTTTCTAAAAAAAGGTATTTGGGGGCTTTCTCTCGACAAATTCGTACAATGTCTGCATACAAAGTTCCTCTAGGATCAAGTTCTCCTTTACAGGAACCTGCCGTAGAAAACGGTTGACATGGGAAACCACCTGTAAACATATCAAAATCAGGCAGTTCCATTTCATCTATTTTGGTAATATCTCCCCAATTCTTTATAAGTTTTCCTCTATTTTGCTTATGGTTTGCATTGTACAAATCTATGGCAGACTGACAAACTTCCGAATAGCCTACTACCCGGAATCTAATTTTCTTTGACGATTTATTGATACGTTTCATGGCATAAGAGGCTCCACCGTAACCAGCGAATCCCTCAAACACCCTTATCGTTTCTTTCTTCATATTATTGATTAAGTAGCCTACAATTGAGCAACATTACAAAATCTTTTTTTGAGCCAGCAAACTATAGCAGTCTCGTCTCCCGATTCTATACTTCTCTTTAGAGGCAATTCTCCTATACCATAGCAAATATTGCTATGTTATATGGACATAAATAACTTATCTATTGACTTTTTTTATCCCCTCAAAGGTTCATAACCTTTAATCGTTTGGGGTCTTATCAGCCTTGCTCATCAAACGTTTTGTTTCTTGCAATTCCTTTTGCAAGAGGCGCACACGCTCGGCCAATTGCTCTTGGCTTGGGAGGGCATCCTTAATTCTGATGTTGTTGTACGTTGCCACACCCATCGGTGTGTTTATACCTTTGAATGACCATTGAACATCAATCTTATCCATATCGGAACAAACTAGCAAGCCGATTGTCGGATTTTCATCGTCAGTCTTCAACAATTCATCTACGGCATTCACGTAATAGTTCAACTTGCCAGCGAACTCAGGTTCAAATGGCTTGGCTTTCAGTTCACAGACGATGTAGCAACGCAAACGTATGTGATAGAATAGTAAGTCTATCTTGCGTGATCGACCACCCACAACAAGTTCCTTTTGCCGACCTAGGAAGGCAAAGCCTGTTCCCATTTCCAACAAGAGATCTGTTACATTTTGAGTAAGGGCTTCCTCTAACTCTGCCTCGTCATAAATCTCATGTTCAACTGTAGCAAAACCGAAATCATAGTTTTCTTTCAAAACCTCTTGGACAAGTTTGCTTTGTAATGTTGGCAGATGGTCGGTAAAGTTATTGACAATCTTGCCTTGATGCTCATAGAGGTTTGCCTTGATGCAGTTAGCAAGAGAATTACGACTTAATCCTTGCTCTATAGTTTTACCAACATAGAATAATGCTTCATCTATGGATTTACATTTCGTTATGATATCAACATGATGCCCCCAAGGAACAAGTGCAAATGGTTGCGGAAATGCCACTCCTATTTCGTTATTGGTTTTTGAAACGAGGTGCTGTCTTTCTCCAACAGATTGTTGGAGTTTTATTACGGATTGATTAACAGATGACTGAAATTCTCCAACAGCCCGTTGGAGTTTTTCCTCTGCATCACCGTCAGCATAGAACAGATACCACTTTTTCATGTACCACAGATTAGAGGTGGAGAATCCATCAGCATCAGGAAACTCTCGCTTCAAATCCAAACTTACCTGCTCAACCACTCCTGTTCCCCAGCGTTCTTCGGCTTTTTTCTGAACCAAGTCACGGCCAAGTTGCCAGTTGAACAGAAGTTTCTCTGCATTCACCTTGACAGCAGCTTTTACTTGTGCAGAACGATAGCGACTCTTAATGTCCGCTATCCAATCCGCATAGTCCGCATCAATGTGAATATCGTGTGACTTCACGATATATGGTTCAGCCTGTGGCTGTATGTCTTTATTATCTTGCGTCATTTCTTAGACGTTATGTGATTCGACCTTTACTATCATATTTACTTTCTTAACCTCAGCTCGGTTTAGCTACACAATCTCAATAACACAATTGTAAGGGATAATAACCTCCCATTTACCAGAACGAGGGGAACCTGTTCGAGAGATATAGCCTTTCTGTTTCATTTTAGCAATTTCTCTCTCCAACGTGCGTTTCTTTACCGCCATCTTTACCGCCATTTGGTCGATAGAAATTGAAGCATCAGCTCCAATCAAATCTATTATACTTTTCTGAATATCAGTCATTTCTATTAGCGCCACATCACCGCCAACTTTACCGCCAGTTTTACCGCCATCCTCTTTGGTATAACTCTGTGAGACTCTCACATCAACCTTGAATGCCGTGATAAGATTGACGTTGAACTCTGCGGGTTGGTTGCCATTTTCCTTCAGGTCAGTCTGGACTTGTCCTACACCTCGATTGAACATATTGACATAGCCCAACGTCTTCATGGCACTGGCAACAAGTGGATTGCGATAGTCGTTCACACTTGGGAAATTCTCAGGACGGGCATTTCCATAAAAGCCTCCTGCATTCAGAATCTCCAGATGACTGGCAAATTCATAGAATCGTAGTGGCGTATTACTCTGCATATCGCGGTGCATACAGGCGTTGAGAAGAAGCTCTCGGATAGCCTGATAGGGGTAGTTGCTGACCATCTCCTCGCGTAGGATGGAAACGAAAACGGGTTTCTTCTTGATAACAGACAACTCCAAAAGTGATTCCAGACGTGGTAGCAATTCGCAATAGTTGCCTTCCAACTGCATTTCGTTCTCTACCTCACTGGTCACGTCC
>CAMJKP010000027.1 GCA_946406435.1 uncultured Prevotellaceae bacterium
TTAGGTGTCGGGCTTTCAGCCCTCGCAGTCTTGAATTCGTCGAACTCACGTTATTGTAAGTTGACGATAGCTGAAATTTCAGCCCACATATTTCCCCATGCTGTTTCCCTGATGTTTTTTACAACATTTTCTACCTACATATAACATGTTATGATATTTTCAATTTGTATAGGGGTGTCTTTAAAAATTATAGAACTATAGAACCATAGAACCTAAAAATATATCATTTTAACTCATTAAATCCCTGCGTTTACATTACAAGACAATGAATGTCCCTATTGATGGCTTGGATATCCCGCCACAAAAAAACATCAATACTGTAAGAGACACATTATTGAACCTCTGAAAATTTAAGGAAAAATCGGTATAATGGAAAATGTTGAACCATTATCATTTTGAAGAAATTTCTATAAACAACATTTAAATTGCTATATATCAACACTTTGCATTGCCTGTTTACTTTTCAAATGGTTCTATGGTTCTATAGTTCTATATTTTTTACACACACCCTACAAAACTCGTTTTTAGAGCCATAATATATAATATATATAATTATATATATTATATATTATGAATTGGAAGTCCGAAAAATAGGGGGTGTCTCTAAAAATTATAGAACTATAGAACCATAGAACCAAAAACAGGGGGAGAGAGATTGAATATCTCCGAGTATGAGTCAAATTTAGAAGGTATTCTCACCTCCGTTCCAAGTCCGTTTCAGGTCCGTTCCAAGTCCGTTCCAAAGAATGGGAGTTACTTGGGACTTACTTAGAAACTGCGAGGGTATTGAACTTTTTCATATCCTCATTTATGAGGAAAAAAGGCATTATTCTATAGGAATTTTACATAAATGTGGCGAATTTTTTGTAACTTTGCACTCGCAAATCAGAGACGTGCGCCAGCCTTTAGGACTGACATGCACTATTTGCTTCGTGCGAGGTGCTTTACACGTTGCAATCGCAAATCAGAGACGTGCGCAAGCCTTTAGGGCTGACATGCACTATTTGCTTCGTGCGAACCTAAAGGTTTGTCATTCGCAAATTAGAAAAAATGTCACAAATATTATTAGCATCGCTGCTTTGCGCAGCGTTGAATATTCAGGAGAATAACACCACAGATACACTAAAGCAAGTTGACCTGAAGGAACTGGAAGTCGTTTCATCCTTCAAGGAGAACGGTTTGCTTCGACAACAGGCTTCATCTGTATCGCTTATCAGTCAAAAAGCGATGGAGGCTAACCATATCACATCGCTAAAGGGAGTTAGCGGACTGGTGCCTAATCTGTTCATTCCAGATTATGGAAGTCGCCTGACGAGCGCTGTGTATATAAGAGGCATAGGCAGTAGAATAAACACCCCTGCCATCGGACTTTATGTGGATGATATTCCATACGTGGATAAATCGGCTTTCGATTTCAACTTCTATGACATAGAGCGCATGGATGTGCTTCGCGGTCCACAGGGTACTCTCTACGGAAGGAATACGATGGGCGGATTGGTGCGCATCTACACCAAGAACCCGATGAACTACGAGGGCACAGACCTGCGCTTAGGTGCCAGTAGCGGTGACGGCCGCCTTTCTGCCTCTGTAACCCACTATCACAGGATTTGTGACGATTTTGCATTCTCTGCAGGTGGCTATTTCGAGAAGGCTAACGGTTTCTTCCGCAATAGTCTGACAGGCAAAAAGGTTGACGGAGTGACTTCTGGAGGTGGAAGGATAAGGAGCATCTATACTCCTACGGAACGCCTCACCTTTGATGTGAACATCAATTACGACTACTCTGACGAAGGGGCTTATCCTTATTATTATACAGGTTCTACCACAGGCGATGAGCACTATGGCAGTCAGATTGGGATAATAAGCAACAATAGGGAGAGCAGCTATCGTCGCGGACTTCTGAATGCGGGTGTGAATATCTGCTACAAAGCCGACAAATGGCAGTTGAACGCTATTACAGGCTATCAGAACATCAACGACCGTATGTTCATGGATCAGGATTTTCTTCCTGATGACATCTACACTCTGGAGCAGAAACAGCGTATCAACACCCTGACAGAGGAGATAACGATAAAGAACCTTGGCAAAAGCAAGTGGAAGAGGGTTACAGGCATTAATCTGATGCGCCAATGGTTGCATACAGAGGCTCCCGTAACATTCTACGAGGACGGATTGAGATGGTTGGAAGGAAATATCAATACCGTTCTGCCTGACATGAACAGGATTGCCATGCTGAAGATGATGGGGTTCACGGGTATGTCGCTGAATTTCCGTGGCGACAGACTTCCGATAAATGGTACCTACGAGACTCCGACAACAGGCTTGGCATTGTTTCATCAGTCTTCGGTAGAGCTTGGTAATAACCTTACGGCTTCTCTTGGAGTACGTTTCGACTACGAGCATCAGAGCATGGACTATGCTTCTCCGGCAGATGTGCTTTACGGCTTTGCTATGCCAAACAGCAACAACGAGAAAATGGCGGTTGATCTTCAGAATCTGGAATCGCACATAGGCTATTACGGAAGTCTCAAAAACAACAATTTCAGAGTCCTTCCGAAAATATCCCTGAAGTATGACTTCAACGCCAGTTCCAATATCTACACATCATTTGGCATGGGACAGCGTTCAGGAGGCTACAACCTTCAGATGTTCAGCGACTTATTGCAAGGTGCCATGCGTGTGGATATGATGAACGGAGTGAAGGAGGGCGTTGGCAATTACCTTGACTACCTCGCAGCCACGAATCCTAATATGCCAAAGGAGATTCCAGACCCGGATGCACCCGGACAGATGGTGGCTCTGCCTCAGTTCGTGCGTAGGGTAATGGCGCAGAATATGCCTCAGTTTGAGGTGCCAACAACGGAGCAGGTGGTATATAAGCCTGAGTATTCTTGGAACTTTGAGCTCGGCACACATCTCACACTTGCAGACAAGCGCGTGATACTCGATGCTGCCGTTTTCTATAACCGCATATTCAATCAGCAGATAGCACGTTTCGCGCCTTCCGGTCTTGGAAGAATGATGGTGAATGCAGGTAAGAGTCAGAGTTGTGGCGGCGAGATGAGCATGACATGGAGACCTACCTCACAGCTTACCTTCACAGGCAACTACGGCTTCACACACTCAGAGTTCCTTGAATATGACGACGGTAGCGGAAACGACTTTTTTGGCAACTATGTGCCATACGTTCCGATGCACACCGTAAATGCCGATGCCGCCTATATGTGGGATATCAAGAATGATATGAGCATCACGCTCGGTATCGGGTGTAATGGTGCAGGCAGGATATACTGGACTGAGGACAATACTGCAAGTCAGGCGTTCTACAGCCAGCTAAATGCCAGGGCTACGTTCCGCACAAAGAAGCTTGGCATCACCATCTGGGGCAAGAACCTCACAGACAGCAAGTATAACACTTTCTATTTCGTGAGCGCAAGCAGAGGCTATGAACAGCATGGCAAGCCACTCCACGTTGGAATAGATATGAATTTCAGCTTCTAAAAGCCGGAGATTCCGGAAAGACCGGAAAATCCAGATTTTCCGAAATAAACAGAAATAACAATAACAACAAAAATAAAACAAGCAAAAAATGAAAAAAACATTTACTCTTTTCACAATTCTCTTCGCATGCCTCACAGCAATGGCACAGCATGGCGAAATGAAGTTCGCAGGTCCTTCAAAGTTTGGCGTAGAGGCTATGGACGCATGGCAGGACAACGAGACTGACACTATCGTATTCAAGATGAACAGCGTAACAGAGGCAGACATCACACTCCCTGCACTCACCTACAATGCGATGAAGATGACAATCCCAAGCTTCACTATCCACAACCTCAAGTTCAACTATGATATGACTACCCACAATGCCTCTTTTCCTGAGCAGACATACGAGGAGACTATCACAGTTGGTGAGGAGGAGAAGAAGATAACAGGTTCTGCTTTCACAGCAGAATACAACGCAACTGACAAGAGTTTCAAGATTACCACTAAGCTCTCTTATGGCAAGATGCCTGTAGTTGTAACCTATACCATTGATGCCGTGTATGTTAAGGAAGCGAAAGCCGCAACTGGTATCAATTCAGTAGCTACAAGCAACGCTCAGCCTATCTATTTCGACCTTTCTGGCCGTAAGGTAGCAGAGCCAAAAGCTGGTGGTATTTATATCATAAACGGTAAGAAACTGATGAAATAAATAACACATTCTTCCATTTTACCACGAAAAAAACACAAATGATTAATCGCCTTGGAAGCCTATATTGGTTATACGCTCCAAAGGCGATTAATTGTGTATATAGCCTGTCTCTTGATTCTCGCATTTATGAAGAACATTACAATAAACGACCAATGGGTGCGTTATATATTTAATATATAACTGGTGTAAAGTATATAACTAGTGTAAAGTATATAGAGTAAAGAGTAAAGATTAAAGAGAAAAGTTAAAAGAGTAAAGATTCTGAAAATGCAATATAAATTATATGCCCCAGAGGCTATTGACTGTGTTATAAACCTTCCAGCGTCGAAAAGCATAAGCAACCGTGCGCTCGTCATCAATGCCCTCTCTGGCAGTAAGGAGGTTCCCGAAAACCTCAGCGACTGCGATGATACCGATGTTATGGTGGCAGCATTGCGCGATATGCCTTACGAGATAAATATCAAGGCGGCAGGTACGGCCATGCGCTTCACCTCTGCCCTACTCTCCGTTTCCGAGGGAGAGGAACACATAATAACAGGCACAGACCGCATGAAGCATCGCCCTATCGAGGTTCTTGTGAATGCATTGCGCAACCTCGGTGCTGATATTGAATATGCAGGGGAAGAAGGTTTTCCACCTCTGAAAATTCGCGGAAAGAAGTTGGCAGGAGGTCTGCTTGAGATTCCTGGCAACGTGTCTTCGCAGTATATCTCAGCATTGCTGATGATAGGTCCGAGACTCACAAACGGTCTTACGCTGCACCTTACAGGCGATATCATCTCACGTCCATATATCGAAATGACAATCTGCACTATGCAGGAGTTCGGTGCTGACGTGGAATGGGCTGATCCATCAACAATACGTGTGAAGGCAGGTGGCTACAAGGAGCGGCCGTTCTTCATCGAGAACGACTGGAGCGCATCAAGCTATTGGTATGAGATTGCGGCTCTGATGAATGTTGCCAACGCAAAACACAAAGCAGCCAAGAGCCAGATAACACTCACAGGACTTATGGACGGTTCCCGTCAAGGTGACTCTGCCATAAGGTATATGTTCAGCGTGCTAGGCGTGAAGACATCCTTTGCAACAAGGAAGAAACTCATCCCGACAAACGTGGCTATCAAAGCTCAGAAATGCACCATGCCACGCTTTGACTTCGACTTCATAAATCAGCCTGACCTTGCCCAGACTCTCGTGGTTTGCACCGCACTCATGGGTATACCTTTCCGTTTCTCCGGACTTCAGACCTTGCGCATCAAGGAGACCGACCGCATAGCGGCTCTGAAGAAGGAGATGAAGAAACTGGGATATGTGCTCAATGATTCTGAAGAGGGTGTTCTTGCATGGGACGGCACTCGTTGCGAGCCTGATGCAGAACCTGCTATCGACACTTACGAGGATCACCGCATGGCAATGGCATTCGCTCCAGCAGCTATTCTCTTCCCTGGACTTATCATCAATAACCCAGAGGTGGTGAGCAAGAGCTATCCGAAGTTCTGGGAGGACCTTAAAGCCTCTGGCTTTAAATTGATAATTGATAATGAATAAATAATTGATAACAAGTTACAATATTCAAATCACGAGAACCCTCATATATTGAGACAAATATTCATTGACATATTAACAGGTCTTTACAGGAAAGTATTTCGCAAAAGATACTATATACTCCCCTCCCTTTATGGGAGGGGTATGGGGGTGGGTCTTTTAATTTGCTTGCTTTTCGCCTCCTGCTCCAACAAGAAGAACACGGCGCAGTCACGTTGGTGGCAGGCATTCACAGCAAGATATAACACATACTATAACGGCACACTGGCATATATCGATGCCTCTTTGGAGAAAGAGAACGGCAACCAGGACAACTACACCGAAATGCTGCCTCTCTATACCGTGGGCAACAAGGCAAGTCGTGAACTTGGCAAGAGCAACTATGAGACTGCCATAGAGAAATGCCAGAAGACTATCAAACTGCATAGCATCACGGCACGTCCGGAGTGGAACAAATCACGTAAGAAGACTGAAAGGGACATAGAATGGCTTAACCGTAAGGAGTACAACCCTTTCCTTTGGCGAGCATGGATGCTCATGGGACGCTCACAGTTCTATAAGGGTGACTTCGACGAGGCTGCCTCCACTTTCGCATATATGTGCCGTCTCTACAAGACACAGCCTGCTATCTATGGCAAGGCTCGTGCATGGCTTGCAAAATGCTATATAGAGCAGGACTGGATATACGATGCGGAGGACGTAATCCGCAATATGCAGCGCGATTCCATAGACTGGCGTGCGCAGAAGGAATGGGACTACACATACGCCGACTACTACCTCCACATCGGCGATTTGGAGAATGCAGAGAAATACCTGCGCAAGGTGGTAAAGCACGAGATGCGCTCAAAGCAGCGTGCACGTGAATACTACCTACTCGGACAGGTAGAGGCTGCTCTCGGACATAAGGACGAGGCATACAAGGCATTCAAGAAGGTGATAAGCCAGCATCCGCCTTACGAGGTGGAGTTCAATGCCCGAATAGCCATGACGGAGGTTCTTGCCGACGGTACTCAGGCTCGAAAGATGATAACCCGTCTGAAGCACATGGCATCCGACGAGAACAACAAGGAATATCTTGATCAGGTGTATTATGCCATCGGTAACATCTACCTCACCCTGAAAGATACCACACAGGCAATATACGCATACGAGGCAGGCAACAAGAAGGCTACACGCTCTGGCATAGAGAAGGGTGTGCTACTTCTGCATCTTGGCGATTTATATTGGGCAAAGGAGAAATATGGTGATGCCGGACGTTGCTATGGCGAGGCTATCGGACTCCTCGACAAGGACCGCGACGACTATGAGCAGCTTTCTGAGCGCAGTAAGATTCTTGATGAACTCACGCCATTTACCGATGCCGTGGAACTTCAGGACTCTCTCCAACTCCTTGCCAAGATGAGTGAGAAAGACCGTAACGCTGCTATCGACCGCGTTATCACCGCACTCAAGAAGAAGGAGAAGGAAGAGCGCGACAAGGAGGCAGAGGAGCAAGTGGCTGCCGCACAGGAAAAGTACGATACAGGACAGACAAGGCAGAACAACCGTACTGCGCAACAGAACAACCGTGCTGCAGGAAAAAGGGAGGCCACATGGTATTTCTATAACCCAATAACCGTGCAGCAAGGTAAACAGGCCTTCGTCCGCACATGGGGTAAGCGCGACAATGTGGATAACTGGCAACGTATCAATAAGTCTAACGTTGGTGACTTCGATAGTGATAATGCTCAGGAACCTGAGTACACCGAGGAACAGCGTGACTCCATAGCAGCAGCTGAAGAGAAGGCGGAGAAAGAGAAGGCACGTCTTGACACGGCAGCCAACGACCCACATAAGCGTGAGTATTACCTTGCGCAGATTCCGTTCACAAAGGAACAGCTTGCCGAGAGTAATGCCCAGATTGAGGACGGTCTGTTCCATTCTGGCATCATCTTCAAGGATAAGCTCGAGAACCTCGGCCTGTCCGAGAAAGCATTCATGCGTCTGCTACGCGACTTCCCCAACACCGAGACAAAGGACGAGGTTTACTATCACCTCTACCTGCTCTACTCCCGCAAGGGCGATAGTCTCAAGGCACAGGCATACCTTAACAGGATGAAGAACGAGTGTGCGGACTCCAAGTGGACCGCCATTCTCACAGACCCGTATTTCGAGGACAATGCGAAGTATGGCACTCATCTTGAGGATTCCCTCTATGCAGCCACATACGACGCTTTCCAGCACGACCGTTTCGAGGAGGTGAAGAACAACACCGCCATTTCCGACAAGCGTTTCCCTATGGGCGACAACAGGGATAAGTTCCTGTTCATCTCCGGACTTAGCCAGCTCAACGAGGGCGATGCCGACGGCTGTCTTGCCCGACTTGACACCCTCGTGAAGGCATATCCGCAGAGTAAGGTCAGCGAACTTGCAGGTATGATTATCAACGGAGTTCGACAGGGCCGCACCCTTATGGGCGGTAACTTCAGCATGAGCGATGTATGGAACCGCCGTACAGCCGTGATGTCGGATAAGGACACCACGAATGCCAAGGGATTCTCAGATGAGCGCAACACGGAGTTCACCTTCATGTTCGTGTATAACCCTGATTCCATAAGCGAGAACAAGTTGCTGTTCCAGTTGGCAAGGTTCAACTTCACCAACTTCGTAGTGCGCAACTTCAACATAGAGATTGCAGATGCCGCAGGACTCCATCACATGATGGTGACAGGCTTCCGCTCTTTCGACGAGGCTCGTCAGTATGCCCGTGTACTGTATAAGAACGACGGCATGATGAATGCGGCAAAGGGTAGCCGTTCCGTTGTGATAAGCAACGAGAACCTACCAATGCTCGGCACGCAGTATAGCTACAACGACTACGATGCCTTCTATACGGAGCACTTCCAGCCTCTCAAGGCCGACAATCCTTATATGCTCTACGAGCCTGACTACGACGAGAAGGAGATAGAGAAGGACCTGAACAGAAGGAATGTGAACGTAGCTCCTGCCCTTCCTTCCGAGACCGTTGCACCTAATGGCGCAGCACCAGTCTCAGGCTCTGATGATGATGACGAGGATGGCAACAACACCTCATTCGGATTGGATATGCCACAGGATGATGTTCTCATCCCACAAATAGAAGAGCCTATCGCAGTTCCTACGGAAGAGACATCTGTTCAGGCTCAACCAGAGACCGACATTGTCGTTCCTAACGAAGAGGTTCCTGCTCAAACTCAGCAAGAGGATGTAATCTCAGTTCCAACAGAAGATAATACTGTGCAGCCTCAGACGGAGGAAGATATAATCTCTGTTCCAACGGAGGAAGAGACCATTGTTCAGCCTCAGACAGAGGAGGAAGTAATCTCCGTTCCAACGGAAGAAGAGACGCCAGTTCAGCCTCAGACAGAGGAAGATGTAATCTCTGTTCCTACAGAGGAAGAGACGCCTGCCCAGACTCAGACAGAGGATAGCTTCATCCTTGAAGATAACACCTCAGAGAACAACAATAATACTCAGCCAGAGGAAATCATCCTCCTTGAAGAGGACAATAAGACTGAAGAGCCTCAGCAAGAGGAGAACATCATCCTCGATGACAGCAACAAGGAAGACTCCAAGCTCCTTGAGGATGAGTACTATGAGTTGGATGGGTTTTAGACCCCTTTCCTGCCCTACGGGCATCCTTTCCCCATGAAGGGGCAAGGGGCATTCGCGCAAAGGGGGCTCGCACAAATTGTAAATGGTAAATTGTAAATTGTAAATGATATGGTGACAAACGGACATTTACTTTGGGTTGACGATGAGATTGAGCATCTCCGCGCCCATATCATCTTCCTTGAGAAGAAAGGCTACGATGTAGTGACGGTGAGCAACGGACTCGACGCCATTGAGCAATGTCAGCAACAGACATTCGATCTCGTCTTCCTCGACGAGATGATGCCTGGTATGTCTGGACTCGAAACCCTCCAGCGCATCAAGGACATACAGCCGCAGACTCCCGTCGTCATGGTTACAAAGAGCGAGGAGGAGGACATCATGGATCAGGCCATCGGCAAGAAGATTGCCGACTACCTCATCAAGCCTGTCAATCCAATGCAGATTCTCCTCTCCCTGAAGAAGAACATACACAGCCGCGAGATTGTCACCGAAGTGACACAGACTGGCTATCAGCAGAACTTCCAGAACATATCAATGAAGATATCCGATTGCCGTAGCATCGACGATTGGAAAGAGGTGTATAAGCTCCTCGTACGATGGGAACTCGAACTCTCCGCCACACAGTCTTCAATGACGGAGATGCTGAAGATGCAGAAGGAAGAGGCTAACCTCGGCTTCGCAAAGTTCATCAAGAAGAACTATATGGATTGGGTAGCACCTAACCAACACCTAACACCCAACACCCAACACCCACTCAAGTCCCCCTTTAAGGGGAATTCAGGGGGTCTTCAACGTCCCCTCATGTCCCCCGACATCTTCAAGACCAAGATCTTCCCACTTCTCGACAAAGGCGAAAAGGTGTTCCTTATCGTTATTGATAACTTCCGTTTCGACCAATGGCGCGTGCTTGCCGAGGAGATAGGCGATATGTTCGACATCGAGGAAGACCTCTACACCAGCATCCTGCCAACTGCCACGCAGTATGCGCGTAATGCTATCTTCAGCGGACTCATGCCACAGCAGATAGCCAAGATGTTCCCGGAACTGTGGGTTGACGAAGACGAGGACGAGGGCAAGAACCTCAACGAGGCACCGCTTATCAAGACTCAGATAGAGCGCTACCGCCGTCACGACACGTTCTCATATCATAAGATAAACGACTCCAACGGTGGCGACAAACTCATGCAGCAGTTCAAGTCGCTACAGCAGAACGACCTCAACGTGGTGGTAATCAATTTCATCGATATGCTATCCCACGCACGTACGGAGTCGAAGATGGTGCGCGAGCTTGCAAACAACGAGAGTGCATACCGCAGCATATCCCTGAGTTGGTTCAAGCACTCCGTGCTATCCGAACTCTTCACCGCCCTCGCCCAGACCGACTATCGCGTCATCCTCACCACCGATCATGGCAGTATACGTGCCGACCGTCCCGTGAAGATAGTAGGCGACCGCAACACCAACACCAACCTGCGCTATAAGCTCGGCAAGAGCCTGTCCTATAACAGTAAGGACCTCTTCGTCATCAAGGAACCGCAGAAAGCGCAGCTCCCTGCACCGAACCTCTCCACGAGCTATGTGTTCGCCACCGGCAATGACTTCTTCGCCTACCCGAACAACTACAACTACTACGTGCAGTATTACAAGGACACCTTCCAGCACGGCGGTATCTCAATGGAGGAAATGCTCATCCCTCTCATCACGCTGAAGGGGAGGAAGAAGTAAACATTATTTACAATTTACAGATTTACTATTTACAATTTATGTACTATTTGGATGATGTACTATTTATCGTCAGTCCAAAAGTCGAATGGTAAATAGTAAATAAAAAAGGAATAGTAAATAAATAGTAAATAGTAATTAGCTAAATAGTAAATTCATTTTATGGAAATTAAAATAAATTCTCTCTCAGAAATTTCATCGGCTGCCAAGCAATTCGTGGCTGCCATGGGCGACAACACCATCTTTGCCTTCTACGGCCACATGGGCGCAGGCAAGACAACATTCATCAAGGCAATATGTGAGGAACTGGGCGTAAGGGACGTCATCACCTCCCCTACCTTCGCCATCGTAAACGAATACACCGACGGACAGGGCGAGCCTGTCTATCACTTCGACTTCTACCGCATCAAGAAGCAGGAAGAGGTCTATGACATCGGTTTCGAGGACTATGTGGAGTCAGGCTCTGTATGTCTCATGGAATGGCCGGAACTCATCGAGGACATCCTCCCTGCCGACACCGTGAAGGTCAGCATTACCGAGCAGCCAGACGGCACTCGTCTCGTGGAGTTCCTATAATCAAAACGCATAGGGTGTCATTGTTTTTCGGTTACATAAATGTGTAACCGAAACTTTTTTTTCTAAAGCAATCCCTTACTGCAACCTCACCTGCATCGGTGTCATACCGAAATGATCCTTTACATACTTGCCGAAGAACGAGGTGTTAGGGAAACCGAGCATATCACAAATCTGCTTATTGCTATAGTCCGTCTGTTTCAGATTATAGCGAATATCCTCCATTACATGCTCCGTAATCCATTCATTTGCGGTCTTGCCTGAGTTCTTCTTACAGATATACGAAAGATACTTGGGCGTGATACACAGTTCTGAGGCATACCATTTCGTGGAATGATGCTTCACCTCCAAAGAATGCAACAGGTCGAGGAAACGCTGGAAATGATTGTTGCCAGTACCTCTGACTATGGATTCCTTATCGTTAAGCATACGATGCTTCAACGCACCACAAAGTCCGAGGATAGCCCCTCTTAAAAGTGCCTGAATAACATCTGTACGGAAAGGAAAACATTCCTCCTCTTTATAGAAACACAGACTCAGCATCTCATAGAGATTCGTATAGAAACGGAGATCATCATCTTCCATCGTGATTACGTGCATACGATGAATATATACCACATCATTCCATATATTCACCTTCTCATGCAGGAAACTATGCAGGATGCGATTGGTAAAGAGCATCACCTTCATGTCGAAATCGGGACTAATCATCAGGTCGGTAACAATTACGTCATGAGGAATAATCGCCACCTGATTCTTATGCACCTCTATCGTCTTGCCGTTTATAGTGCCCATAGCCTTACCTCGTGTACAGATAATCACGGCATTCATTTCCACATGGGCAGCACTTACTTCCGCCAGTTTCTGGAAACTGTCTATAATGGCAATGTCATTGTCTGAATAACCAATCTGGATATCCCCATTGCTGGATAACGATTGGAGAGAAATCACTTCTTTTTTCATATTGTTCAACTTTTCGCAAAGCTCAAGTTGCAGGTTTTAAGGTTTATAGGTCAGAAGTTTTTTAAAGGTTTTCAGGTTTTAGGGTTTTAAGGTCGGGGAGGTCGATTCGCAATGCTGACCCCTAACCTTCTAACCTCATAACCTTCTAAACGTTGCAGACCTCCTAACCTCTAACCTATTTGGGTTGTCTTTGTTTGCGAGTAGGAAACTGTCTGGAAGACAGTACTATTAGTAACCCCGTACATACGAGTGAAACGAGAATGTGCGGGGATATAAGCACATCGTATTTTTTTTCTGTCTGGAAGACAGTACATCAGGGAAAGCCAATCAGGTACAGCCTTCCAGGCTGATAAAGATATTGGTGTTTCTATCCGAGGGCATCCTCTCCTTCGTCGAGTATGCACCTCGGTTACTCATAGTGTTGCCTTCCAGGCAATTTAGGTTTTGGGGTTTTAAGGTCTTTTTAGGGTTTAAGGTTTTGAGGTTCTGAGGTCGGACTTGCTTTAGCTTGATGAGCCTTAGCGAAGAACTTGCGTAGCTTGGTGAGCTTGTGAACAATGCTTATTAGCGTTGCTGACCTCTAACCTTCTAAACGTTGCTGACCTTATAACCTACGAAGTTGAGCTTGCTAAACTTCACTTTTTGAGTGCAAAGTTAAGTAATTTACGCGGAAAGCAATGTTCTAAAGGGATTATTTTACTATCATTTTTACCTTTATAAGTCAAAAACACAACAAAATACACCATTTAGGACATCATTTTTAGTAAAAAAAGAGATATTTTTGCATCTAAAACAGAAAATTAGAGAATAAAAACAGAAATGAAAAAAGGTATTTTAGGATTAATTACCATTCTGATGGTATGCAGTTGTAGTGAGAAGAAAGAGAACGGAACCAAGGCTCCTACAAGGGTGCAAACCCAGATAGTGTCTTCCGCATCCTCCGACGGCAGCCATACGTATGTAGGTATTATAGAGGAACGTGAGGCGACAGCCGTCAGCTTCACGGGTATGGGCGTTGTCAAGCGCGTACTTGTGAGCGAAGGTAAGGCGGTTAGTAAAGGACAACTTATAGCAGAAATGGACGACACCCAAGCCCGTAACCTGCTCGATGGTGCCGAGGCCCAGATGTCACAGGCCAACGATGCCCTGCAACGCTATAAGATGCTGCACGACAACGGTTCGCTGCCCGAAGTGCAATGGGTAGAGATACAGAGCAAGGTGGCACAGGCAAAGTCGCAGTTGGAGGTGGCAAAGAAAAACCTTGCCGACTGTCAGCTTAAGGCTCCTGTAAGCGGCATCATAGGCAAGAAACTGATTGGTAGTGGCGAGACTGCCCTACCCTCACAAGCCGTTGTCACTATCCTCGACATAACCAGCGTAAAGGTGAAGGTTTCAATTCCTGAAGCAGAGATCAGCGCCATCACCTCTTCTACTCCTTCTAATATAAGCGTAGAGGCTGCACAGAAGCAGGTACGCGGAGGGAACATAGAGAAAGGAATACAGGCAGATGCACTCACACACACATACGACGTGCGCATCAACGTACAGAACAGCGACCGCAAACTGCTCCCTGGTATGGTGGCAAACGTAAGTTTCCCTACATCCGTATCGAAAGGCATCACAGGAATGTCCCTGCCTGTCACATCGGTACAGAAGGCTGCCGACGGCTCTCTGTTCGTATGGATTGTGGGCAACGACAATACCGCACACCGTGCGAAGGTTAGTGTCGGCACGACCATGGGTAACTCCATCTCCATTACCGACGGTCTCGAAATGGGACAGCGTGTAGTAACGGAAGGGTATCAGAAACTAAGTGAAGGAACGAAAGTGGTGTATTAATTTCATTTAACTTTCGCAAGTTTGCAACTTGCTCCGTTATAGGAGTCGTTATAGGAGTAATAAGGAGTACAAGGAGTAACGCTCCTAAAGTCGCTTAAGGAGTACAAGACGATAGTATTTATCGTTGAAGGATGAAGAGATTAAAGATTAGAGTTTGTTACTATCAAACCTTATTCCTTACTCCACCAACCCCTATTCCGTATAAGACATTCGTCTTGTACTACTTGAACTCCTTGCACTCCTTGTACTCCTTAAAAACAAAACTTGCGAAACTTCTATTATATTATGGGAAAAAAGACAAGTTGGCTGAAATGGCCATTGAAACACTACTCTATATCGCTGCTAATAGTAGGCATCCTGTTCGTTTTGGGCATCTACGGCATGTACGTAATGCCGAAGGATGAATTTCCACACGCCACAATCCGACAGGGCGTGGTGGTAGCCGTATATCCTGGTGCCACAAGCGAGGAGGTAGAGCAGCAGGTAGCACGTCCGCTTGAGCGTTACCTCTTTACGTATGGCGAGGTAAACCGCGCAAAGACAACTACGACATCGCAGAACGGCATGTGTATCGTCATGGTGAAACTGAACGATGACGTGAACAACAAGGACGAGGTATGGTCGAAGATAAAGCATGGTCTTAATGCCTTCAAGCCTCAACTTCCTTCGGGCGTGCTTGCCATTGTGGTAAACGATGACTTCGGCAACACCTCTGCCCTGCTCATTGCCATAGAGAGCAACCAGCGCAGCTACCGCGAACTGAAACAATACAGCGACGACCTCAGCGACCGACTTCGCCGCATCCCTTCCGTTGCCAATGTCAAGCTATTCGGAGAACAGAAGGAACAGATCTCGCTCTATATCGACCGCAAACGACTGCAAGCCTACGGCATAGGACAGCAGATGCTATTCTCGCAACTGCAAGCCCAAGGCATAACGACCATGAGCGGAAGCATAGACGATAGCGACCAGCAGATTCCTATCCACGTAGCATCTGCCGCAAACAGCGAGGAGGAGATAGCAAGTATGATTATCTTCAGCGACCCTGCAAGCGGAAAGGTGGTGCGTGTGAGGGATATCGCCCGCGTAGAGCGCGAATATGAGCCTATGGCAAGTCGAATAGAGCAGAACGGACATCCATGCGTGCTCCTCTCCATGGAGATGACACCGGGCAATAACGTGATGCAATACGGTGAGGATGTTGACCGTGTGCTCGATGAGTTCCGCACATCGGTGCTTCCGGAAGACGTCAACGTAACGCGCATAGCCGACAAGCCGAAGGTCGTAACGATGAGTATCACGTCATTCCTACGCGACCTGCTCATATCAATGGCAATCATCATCATCGTCATGATGGTGCTCTTCCCTCTGCGCTCGGCAATAGTAGCCGCCATTACCATACCTCTGAGCACCTTCGTCTCTGTTGCCATCATGTATATGGTGGGCATCGAACTGAACATCGTAACGCTCGCGGCGCTTATCGTGGTACTGGGAATGATAGTAGATAACTCCATCGTGGTAATCGACGGATATCTTGAATATCTTCGCAAGGGCTACGAACCGAAAGTGGCAGCCATAGAGTCAGCCCGACAGTATTTCATGCCGATGATGCTTGCCACCATCTGCATCTGCGCCATCTTCTTCCCATTCCTGTTCACCATGAAGGGAATATTCCGCGACTGTCTGGAGGCTTTCCCCTGGACCATAACCATCAACCTGATGGTATCGCTTATCCTCGCCGTAACGGTTATTCCGTTCCTTGAGGTCCGCATCATCAAGCCCGACAAGGTGAGCACAGACGGCAACGCCATAACGCATTGGGTGCAGAACACATACAACCGCGTACTCGCATGGACATTCAAGAACCCTTGGCTTACAATCGTAGGAGGCATCGGCATAATCCTGCTATCCACAATCATCGTCCCTACGCTGAAGATACGTCTCTTCCCCTACGCTGACCGCGATCAGTTCGCAGTAGAGATATTCCTTCCTGACGGCAAGGGAATGAAAGAGACAGAAGTGATAGCCGATTCCGTTCGTCACGTATTAGAGAAGGATGAGCGTATAGTGGATATCACGAGCTTCATTGGCTGCTCATCACCACGTTTCATGGATGCCTACGCCCCACAGATGGCAGGTGCCAACTATGCCCAGTTCATTGTCAACACCAAGTCTGACCAAGCCACCCTCGACCTGTTGGCAGAGTATCAGCCACGACTGAGCGAGATATTCCCGAATGCCTACGTCAAGTTCAAGCGTCTCGACTATCTTGAGGTCAACGAACTTGAGTACCGCTTCTATGGCGACAACCTCGACTCCCTGCATGTGGCAGCCGAAAGACTCATGGAGCGTATGCGTAAGATGCCGGAACTGGAATGGGTACATACCGACTTCATGCAGCCCTACCCTATCATCAACGTAGAGCTTGATCCTGTGGCATCGGCACAGCTCGGCTTCACACGCGCTTCTGCACAGCTTGCCATCGGCGCAACATCGAGCAACCTGCGTGTAGGTCAGATATGGGAAGGCAACTACGACCTGCCGATAGTTGTGAAAGATGATACCGACATGACCTTCTCTGGCATCGGAAGCCTCGGAATGTCATCGCCTATGTCTATGCTCTCAGGAGCTATCAACAACACTAACAGCACCGTGCCATTGTCTCAGATTGCAAAGGTGAAGCCGAAATGGAGCGAGAGCCGCATACAGCATCGTGGCGGTGAGCGTTGCATCACGGTCACAGCACAGTTCGCAAACGGCGTATATACCGCCCCTGTGGAAAAGGAGATAGCCCGCATCATGCAAAGCGAGATACAGATGCCGCAAGGCGTGAGAAGCGAGGTTGGCGGCGAGATAGAATACGGCGACGAGGCTATGCCACAGATCTTCGGAGGCATTGCCATTGCCTTGGTCATCGTGTTCTTCTTCCTACTCTTCAACTTCAAGAAATACGGCATCACGACCATCTGCATGGCAGCCCTCGGACTGATGACACCAGGTGCGCTCATCGGACTCGGCCTGATGAACCGTGCCCTCGGACTTACCTCCATCTTCGGTCTCATCACGCTCATGGGAATGATTATGCGTAACGAGATTCTCATCTTCGAACATGCCATTCAGCAGAGAAGGAAACTCTTGTCAGAAAGCGAAGAAAACGACCGTCAGGCATACAACGAAGCCGTGAAGAAAGCCGCCTACGATGCCGGCAAGCGCCGTATGGTGCCAATCTTCCTCACCACAGCCACCACCGCCGTCGGTGTGGTACCGATGATAATCGCCCAAAGCTCGTTCTGGATGCCAGTAGGCGTAACCATCTTCGCCGGAGGTATCGGCTCTCTCATCATGGTTGTCACCATGCTCCCGGTTATTTATTGGAAAGTATCGACGAAATAAAAATAGGTTAGAAGGTTAGGAGGTTAGAGGTCAGCAACGCAAATAAGCATTGTTCACAAGCTCACCAAGCTACGCAAGTTCTTCGCTAAGGCTCATCAAGCTAAAGCAAGTCCGACCTAAAAACCTCAAAACCTCAGAACCTCAAAACCCTAAAGAAAGATGAAAACAACCCTATCCATCATAGCCTTGTGCTGCGCAATGTCAGCCTCGGCACAGACATACACCTTGAGTCAGCTCAAGGACTCCGCACTCAACAATAACATCGCCATACGAAGCGCGAGGCATTCCATTGATGCCGCACAGCATCAGCGCAAGGAGGCATTTTCAAAATACTTCCCTAACGTTAGCGGCACCGGACTTTGGTTCAATGCCGACAAGGGCATGGCGAAGATGGACATCAACCCATCTGAGTATATCACGCCCGAACTGGGAGCATCCCTTGCTCAGATGCTGCCTCCCGAAGCCCTCGCCTCTTTGGGAAGTCCGATGAGCATGACCATGATGAAAAACGGAACGATAGCAGGTATCACGGCCGTTCAGCCCGTCTTTGCAGGAGGACAGATTGTCAATGGCAACCGTCTGGCGAAAGTCGGAGAGGACGTAAGCCGACTGCAACTGCAACTGTCTCAGAAAGAGGTGGAGAGACAGACGGAGCAGTACTACTGGCAACTCGTCACCTTGCAGGAGAAACTGAAGACCATCGAAGCCGTACAAGCCCTGTTGGCTGACATTCACAAGGATGTGGATGTGGCAGTACGTGCAGGTGTAGCCATGCGCAACGACCTTCTTCAGGTGCAGCTCCGTCAGAATGATGTCGAGAGCAATAAGGTGAAACTGAACAACGGTATCAATATCGTGCGTATGCTTCTGGCTCAGTACTGCGGAATCCACAGCAATCAGTTCAGCGTGAAGAGTGCAGAGATAAGGGATGTCTCTTCCATGCAAGCCACCAGACAGGACTATGATCAGGCTTTGCAGCACACAACCGAATACCAGTTGCTGAACAAACAGGTGGAGGCTACCAAACTGCAACGCAAGATGGAGATAGGCAAGAATATGCCGACCGTGGGCGTAGGAGCAGGGTATAACTACCACAACCTGTTGGATAACGACCGCACCTTTGGCATGATCTTCGCCACCGTCAACGTCCCGATATCCGACTGGTGGGGAGGCTCCCATTCCATCAAGCGCAAGAAGATAGAGCAGCAGAAAGCAGAGGAACAGCTTGCCGATAACTCCGAGTTGCTTAAAATCCGTATGCAGAACGCATGGAACAACGTGGAGGAAGCATACCAACAGCTCCAGATTGCGAATCGCAGCATAGAACAGGCAGAGGAGAACCTGCGTCTGAATCGTGACTACTACAAGGCAGGAACAAGCCGTATGTCAGACCTTCTCGAAGCCCAGTTGCTCTATCAGCAGTCGCTCGACAAGCGTGTAGATGCCTATGCCGACTACCAGAACAAACTCTTGGAATACCATCAGGCGACAGGGCAGTAAAAGGGTGTATAATCTCTTATAGGGTGTGTGTATAAATGTAAACAATATACTTTACATTTCCCATCCTTCCTCTTTAAAATCCTCCAAACAGAATTTATTAAATTACAGTATATCTGCGCGTTATCGCATCGCAAGTTTTTTTTGTATCATGGGAGTGCAAAAGAGCTAATGTGGAATAGTATACTTTTTTCATCGAATTCACATCGACTTTAGAAAATGTAAAGTATATAGTTTACAAAAAAACACAGACCCTATCCCCCACTCCCCAGAGTTTTAATATTAATAATAATAATTAATTATATAATTATTATTATTAAAAAAGAAGTGCGAGTTTTTCATAGGGTCTGTGTGTAAATGTAAACAATTTACTTTACATTTCCCCTCTTAAAAATAATACAGAAATTATAAAATACTGTATATCTGCATGTTATCGCACCATAAGTTTTGTTCACACCATGGGAGTGCATAAAAACTAACGTGAAAACATATACTTTTTTCATCGAATTCACATCGACTTTAGAAAATGTAAAGTATATAGTTTACAAAAAAACACAGACCCTATCCCCCACTCCCCAGAGTTTTAATTACTAAAACACAGTATATCAACTTCTTACCGTATTCTAAGTTTTATTTCACTCTGGGAGCATTAAATAGTTGCGAAATAATTTGCAATTACGCGACATAAGTATTAACTTTGCACTCAGAAATCATGTAATTGGTGTGGCGCCCACTATAAGCCTTATTTCAAATCCGCTTCTCCTTCGCTTCAAATCCGCTTCAAAACCGTTCCCTATATCGGAGATATAGATGGGAAAAAGGGCACTAAAGAATCTTGAACTCTTAAATAAAAAATTTTTGTCTTATGAAACAATTTGTTACTGGCATATTTCTTTTGTTATTACCTTGTCTTTGCTTAGCTCAGAAACAAGGTGCAAACAATGACGATTACAAATTTATCATTGACCAAACTCCATTCTTAGAGATGCAGTTCCCTAAGCGTAATGACATACCTAAAGACGTCAAGGTGTTCTATGCATTGTCATACGACAATAATAGTTCTACAGCATTCGTCTATAATGAGTATGTTTGTGGCTATTATAAAGTTCCGCATTATATGCAAACTGGATTTAAAGCAGGAGCTAGGAATCTTCAAGGGCAAAACCCAAAGGAATACAACAATCGCGTTGAGAGTATTATGAATCAAATTGCTGCATATTGGCAAAAAAAGGATTCGTTAAAAAACTCTCAGACACGTAGATTATATGCCCAAGACTATATAGAACATACAGAATACGGCAAAGTGTATAATGTCGTAGAAGAAATGCCAAGTTTCCCTGGTGGCATGGCAAATTTAATGGCTTATCTTCAGAAAAGTGTAAAATTTCCTCCTGAAGCAGAGAAAAATGGAATACAAGGTAGAGTTGTTTGTACTTTTATTGTTTTAAAAGATGGTACGATAACAGATGGCAGAGTAGCAAAAAGTGTTGATCCCGCATTAGACGCAGAAGCTTTAAGAGTAATAGGAGCTATGCCAAAATGGAATCCTGGCAAACAGAATGGCGTACCAGTGAATGTAAAATACACCCTCCCTATTGCATTTAGACTGCAATAAAAGATTTACAATATACGCAGATAAAAAAAGTTCCGAGAATGTTTATGATGAAATATAATTAAGTAAAACTATCTTTATGAAACGACATCTTTTCTTCATACTCTCTGTACTCTTGACAGCTTTTGGCGGTCACAGAACGACTGATGTATCTCTTTCGGGGGCAGATACAGATGTTGTCGTAGATTCGAAGACTCCAAAAGACTCATTGGCAATGGTTGAAGAAGAAAATAAGTTGCTGAAAACTTTGCTTCCAGATCTATATTCGCGTAAGTTCCCTACGGCAGAGGAGATGAAGATGTGGGAACTTGTTATTGATGGTGACGTGGCTTACAAGGATGTGCCTGTGCTGGGCAGGGCTTTGGTTAGGGCATATTTCGGAAATCAGTATTGGGGTATGGATGGTGACTATGAGGCGGATCAAGAGAAACTTCCTTTACTTCCTGCGCACGGCGATTTCTATGCTACTGGTGACCTTGACTGGTATGGTCTTTGGCCAGACACGATTTATGCTTCATCGGTTGCGCAAGATAATGGAAAGAAATACGATGTGAAGAACGTTTTGGGGTTTGGTGTATACAAGCCTTGGTGCTCTGCAATGGGTAAAGCAGAAGGGGCATGTCTGACATGTATGTTTAAGTTAGACAAGCGCCCAATTCAGAGCATCTCGCTATGCAATGGCTATTGCCATACGGAAAAGCAATGGAAGGATCATGGTCGTGTAGCAAAGATGGAGTTGCTTGTGGATGGCAGTCATTACAAAACCTATGATCTCAAAGATACTCCAGATAATCAGGATATAGAGATTGATTCCATCTCTCCAAAAACATCTGGTGCTCCTGTAGAGCTTTCTTTCAAGATTCTCAAGGTATATCCAGGTGCCAAGTACAACGATGTGAGCATAAGTCTATTGGCGTTTAATAGTTGGTATGGAGCAGAATATGAAGATGATTAAGAAGCTCTTGAAGTATCTATCGTTGAATTCAACCCAAATGATATGAATGGAAAAGTAATATATCGAGTTTTGATTTGTGCAAGTGTTATATGCTATATTGCAGCTTGCTTCCTCCCTGTACATCGGAATGACGAACCTGCACAAGGTGCATTAATGCTTTTGTTCGGAGGTTTGGCATTTATTGCTGATATTCCTACATTCCTGGTATGGTGCGCAAATCCTTTGATGTTCTTAAGCACAGGTCTTATGTGTTCAAAAATCGGCTCGCCCAATATACCGATAATCCTTTCGTTCCTTGCCTTTATTTTGGGAGTTGGCTTTATGTTTATGGATACAATTGTAGATAATGAAGCTGGTGCATCTGTTGATAGAGGTCCCCTCAAAATTGGCTATTATACATGGCTGTTATCCCTTGCACTCATGTTTATTGCTTCGCTTGTAGCAAAGAATACAGACCGAACCGACAAGCATATTCGTGGATGCGTGTGATGAGAATGGTGTTGTAAAGGAAATTCAGCTAAAGATATGATGAAAAGATTTTTGTTTCTGCTTTTAGGTGTGAATTAGTCTTTCTTGCTCCGAGAAGTTAGACAAAGCTCCTGATATTTCTGTCGTTGAATTCAGACAGAGATTGGATGACTATGAGGCTACTATGGTTCTCAAAAACAATGTCAAAACAGAAATCCACAACGTAGAATTTCTCATTACGTATCTCGACATGAACGGCAATGTGCTTGACACCAAGGAAGTGTCGTCTCTTATCAACATCAAGCCAGAGATGAGAGGTGAATTGAGAATTCCTGCTTTCAGACATAACGAGAACTATCAATATTATAAAAATTCAGATGGTATTGCTGGGCATCCAAATTTCAAGATCACAGCCCAATTACAGCGGTACAACATTGAGGATTATGAATTGGAGCAATTTGCAAAAGGACACCCAGAAGAATGTATAGAATGGGGGCTTCCCACAATCGTATTTATAGCAATAATTACAATATACATCATTCTCCCGATAGCTCTTATTATTGGCTTGGTAAAACTTGTGAATAAGATTAAGAGAAAGAAGAAAAGCAAGAATAATTAAATCTGATTGTTTGCCCTTTTAGGGTTACGGTTACATAAATATGTAACCAGAAAAAGAGACACCCTACAAATTATTAGATTCATATTCCACAAGATACCATTTCTTACTTTTGAGCTTGAATTTAATATACGTCACACTACCAGTCTCGGGGATATAGATGTGCTCTAATGCGGAATCGGCTTTTACTTCAAAATCTACTTTGTAGTTTTTATCTTTTCTAAGTATTTTACATAAGTAGAGTTCATCTCTCATCTCGTTTTTAGACCAAGTATATTCTCCACCGACATAACCTTCAATGGAATCATATACAATCAAATCTGAGTTAAACCCTTCTGTCTTTTCTTCAACACGAGTCATAGCAAAGAGTGAGTCTTTATGAAACTTCTCAATGAACTCAGAGAATGGTTCTGCACCTATCAATGCCTCGGAATTGATAGTATCATTTCCTGCATTATCCGCATTTTGCTTGTTATCGGTGCAAGCAAAACAGAAACAAACAAAGATGAGTATGGGGATGATTTTTCGCATAGAATATTACTTTATTGTTGGAGCAACGAAAGAAACTCTATTCTTTTTAGGTGGATTTATGTTCATGATACTCTCATCAACAAATGGGTCATCAACTACAACACAAGAATCAGAATAGTATGATACCAGAAGAAATCTCATATTTAATCCAATACCTTCTTCTTTTACCTTATCAAGATAATCCTTCTTTAGTTTGTTTTGATCCATTATAACATCAGCATCAGATGATAGGAAGACAATCTTTCCATCAAGCATAAAATACCGTCCTGGATATAGCGCAGAAGCACGAAACTCACCTTCATTAGCTATACTACCTTTATCAACCGTCACTAACATGAAGATTTCATTCTCTACATCTTCGTATAAACCTCTATTCGGCTTTTCGCGATGCATACCTGTTGATTTCAGCAAATAGCACTGAGCGTCAGAGTTTTCACGCATATATTTCCTCACTTCGCTAAGCAAACTATGTTTCATGCAAACAGTATCAACTTCCTGCATAGAAGACAATATTGTCGGCTTATTCTCTTTTGTGCAAGAGAATATTAGTAAAACAAAGACGAGTATAGGGATGATTTTTCTCATATTTCATTTCTTATATTTAGACATTATAAATGATACTATCATTGTGATTACTAAACTCATTGGAATTAGTACTATCTCAATAATAATCCATAGTATAGAGCACATAAACAAATCGTCCCTAAATGCACAGCGAGGAGCATCAACAGGA
The DNA here is from genome assembly GCA_946406435.1 of uncultured Prevotellaceae bacterium. Classification (GTDB taxonomy): domain Bacteria; phylum Bacteroidota; class Bacteroidia; order Bacteroidales; family Bacteroidaceae; genus Prevotella. The sequence continues at coordinate 24,273 of CAMJKP010000027.1, forward strand.
CAAGTGCATGTTAATCTTTTACAAAGATACAAAATTCCCATGCAAACTGTAACAATGAGAGTTTCTATACAAATGATTTTTAAGTATTTATTCATTGCTCTTAAATCTCGTACCTTAATCTGTCTTGAAGAACATGTGAGCCATTCTTCCATCTTACCCATGCCTCGAAATCACCATCACTAATGAGAAACCAATCGTTCTTCACTTTCTTGATTTTGCATTTCAAAGACGATGGAGCTTGGTGAGGGATTGTTGTCACGAAATCTTCCTTATAGAATACATCTGTATCATTTGGACAATATTCTAATGAAAAGAAATAGGAATCCAAATCATGAACTTCATAGATAGCATCCTTTCTTATCAGTTTCCAACTATCACCTACACGTATCTTGCCATACTCCGCATTATAATCCTCATAGAAGCAATCCATCAGATTCCACGATGGAGCATAGGTTATTATCTGCCCATCAAGAGCCTTGCATCTTGTCTCTTCTGAAACACTATCATATTCAAAAGTGGCATAGACGGACATATCTGTATTGAATATATGCACAGCAGAATCCCTCAATTCCTCAGGAAACGGCAGTTGAAGCACAGCCACCTTAGTGAACACAATGGCAGTATCTTGCTCTTGAGAAACATTATCACGATTCACACCAGAAGAACATGACGCGAATAGCAAGATAAGCAAAAGGAAGTGGAGATGTTTAATCATTGTTTATATTTCATCGGATAAGAGTAATTCAAGAGAATCCAAATAATCAGAATGAATCTCTACATAGCGCATACTGTTCGTATGATATAGCTATTTATTTTTATTATACTTTCTGTGGGCAAAGATAGTTATTTTTCATGATTTCTCCAAACATTAGCACAAAAATACGCCCTCATATGTTTTTAATTTGCTATTGGCAAGGGTTACGGTTACATAAATATGTAACCGAAAAAGAGACACCCTATAACTATTTACTATTTAACGTGTGTTCAACGAATTGCTATAGCCTGATAAAAGCCTTAGCGAATAAAATTAATAGAACGCGAAGGCGCGAAGATGCAGAGATAAAAATGCTTTGCGACTTCGCGACTTTGCGTTTAATTCATAAAAATCGGGAAAATAAAGAAATCCCGCAAACAAGCTCACGCTTGTCTACGGGATAATGTGTGAGAGAGAGAGAGTGGGCGTTGACGGATTCGAACCGCCGACCCTCTGCTTGTAAGGCAGATGCTCTAAACCAGCTGAGCTAAACGCCCGAAACACCTTTCGGAGGGATATCAGAATATCTCTTTTTTGCCATTTCTCTTGGTGGGCGTTGACGGATTCGAACCGCCGACCCTCTGCTTGTAAGGCAGATGCTCTAAACCAGCTGAGCTAAACGCCCGGAAGAGATATTTCCGAATTGCGAGTGCAAAGGTACTACATTTCCATGAGACTACCAAATTTTTCTATGACTTTTTTTCTAAATCTATCAATTTTTGTTGATGCGAGCCAAAAAGTTGGTTATTCTTTAAGGAGTAATTCAGTTATTTTTTAAGGAGTAATAAGGAATACAAGGAGTAACGCTCCTAAAGTCGCTTAAGGAGTACAAGACGATAGTAATTCTCGTTGAAAGGCTAAAGTCAAAAGTCAAAAGCCTTAGTCCTTAGACCGTATAAGACATTCGTCTTGTACTCCTTGTACTCCTTGTACTCCTTAAAAACTATGAATTATGAATTATGCTCTATGAACTAAAACCTCTGTTCTATTTCCTTTTCGCCCAAAACCACGGTTATGGTCTTGCCATCGGGGGTGTATCGGCTGTTTTCGCATTGAAGAAGTCGCTCTATCAGACTCTCCATCTGCTCCTGTGAGAGTATCTCTCCGTATGGGGTGGCTGCACGCTCTGCAAGCTGCAAGGCGAGGAATGAGTTTATCTCAGATTTGACATCAGAACCGTATTCCACCACCGCACTTACAAGTTCGTTGACAAGGGTGACGGCATCGAGACCGTCAAGACCTGCGGGTATTCCAGAAACGCTATAGCTGCCGTTGCCCTCCTCGCTTATCTCAAAGCCAAGACTGCACATCTCACCTATGGCTGTGGAGAGGTATGGCGAATATGACGGCGGGAACTGCACGACCTCTGGGAAGAGAATCTTCTGCGTGCTTGATGTCCTTGTGGCAAGGCTGTGCATATAGTATTCAAAGAGGATGCGCACATCTGCCCGATATTGGTCGGTGAACATCAGTCCGTTCTCCACCTGTGTGACGATGTATTTGCCACTATATTGCAGATGCTCGTGACCGCGATTAAGCAACGGCATCTGCTCGTCCTCATAGTCATTAAGCATAGAGGAGAAGATATTGCCATCTTCCTGCGTATCGTCGATATTGATAGCCGTAGGACTATAAAGGCTCTCCCACCCTTGTGTCTGGCGTGGCTTATAGTCGCCAAGTCCGAGGGACGAACTCGGTATGCCGCCTCCGCGTGTGCCGTGGCTGCTGCCAGAAGAGGCGCGTGAAGGCTTATCCAAATACTGAGGCTCGTCGGAAGGAGTGCATTTGAATGGGTTGTATGAGGAATCGATTTCGATAGTCGGTTGCTTGGCATCAAACAGCGCATCAGGGTTATATACAGGGATGTCAGGACGCCCCTCTACATCGAAGTCAATCTCCGTAACGCCTGAGAACTTCCCGACGGCATCGCGCACGGTAGCCATGAGAATCTGCCATATAGCCTGCTCGTTCTCAAACTTTATCTCGGTCTTTACAGGGTGGATATTCACGTCTATATCCTCGGGATTGACATCGAAGTATATGAAATAAGGCACTTGGTCGCCTGAAGCTATGAGGCGCTCGAAAGCCTGCTGCACCGCCTTATGGAAATAGGGGTGCTTCATATATCGTCCGTTAACGAAGAAGAACTGCTTTGCGCCCTTCTTACGCGCACTCTCGGGCTTGCCTACGAATCCCGTTATCTGGCATAGCGTGGTGGCTGTATCGAGAGGCAGGAGCGTCTGGTTTATCTTCTTGCCAAAGACATCCATTATGCGCTGTCGGAGCGAGGTGGCAGGGAGATTCATGGTCTCCTGTCCGTTGTTATAGAGTATGAAGGAGATTTGCGGATATACGAGTACGATGCGCTCGAATGTCTGGTTGATGTTGCTCATCTCCGTGGTGTTCGACTTCAGGAATTTCCTTCTTGCCGGCACGTTGAAGAAGAGGTTCTCTACGCAGAAGCTACTGCCCACGGCACATGCAACAGGTTCCTGTGACGTAACGCGAGAGCCTTCCAATGTGATGCGCGTTCCGAGTTCATCTTCTGCCCTGCGTGTCTGCAACGTCACCTGTGCAACGGCTGCGATAGACGCCAATGCCTCGCCACGGAAACCCATGGTGTGGAGCGCGAAGAGGTCGTCGGCCTTGCGTATCTTGGATGTGGCATGACGCTCGAAAGACAGGCGCGCGTCGGTCTCAGACATACCGCAACCATCATCGATGACCTGTATAGAGGTACGTCCGGCATCCACCACGAGCACCTTGACAGTCTTGGCGCCCGCATCGATAGCATTCTCCACGAGTTCCTTGATAACAGAGGCTGGGCGCTGTATCACCTCACCTGCCGCTATCTGATTGGCTACGCTGTCTGGCAGAAGTTGAATTATATCCATTGTCTCTCTAAGTAAATCTCGCTTGCGCGAGGATATTCTTTTTTGGAAAGTAAATTATCAATAAATTACGACCAGTAAATTAATTTTCTTTCTGTGGCGAATGCCACGATAGTAATTTACTGAATATAATTTGCTGCAAATTTACTTTCCCAAAATTTAGTCCTACTCTAATTTGCGTTTAGGCGCTTCCCTACGTTTCTCCTGTTTCAGTTCTTTTTCCTTGCCCTTGCCTCTCCAGATGAAGATATCATCCTTGTTCTTCGGACGGATATAGTCGAACCATGCAAAGGCAGGGAGATGGAGCCTGTCGGGCGGTATCTGCGTTATCGGGTACATCGTGCCTGTTGACTTCGATGCCCATATCTTCTCCAACTTACGTTCAGGAGATAGATACATCTTCATAGTGTCGGTTTCAAGGAAGTTGAGTCCGATGATTGTGGTGTCGGCATCGTCAATAGGGTAATACACCGCCTGCACGTTGCCTATCGCCCATGTCTCACGCGCCTTGCCCTCTTGGAAATACACCTGCATCTCCTTTGAAGCCAACTGATTGTAGTGGGCTGAGTCCATGCGCTCAATGCTCATCGCCTGACCTATGACATCGGCATAGCGGATGGTGGAGTCCTGCATATAGGCGTGCATAACCTCGCCCAGCACCTGACGCCCCATATTCCATGCAATAGGGTCTTTGTAGAGCGTAAGGCATGAGTCCTTGGAGTTGAACACCAGGGAATCGCATACCGCCTGTATGTCGGTGCGATATGCCCTCACCTTATGGAATCCGTGCATTACGCGATACACAGAGTCGGTATTGATGTTATATGTATAGAGCTTTATGGAGTCGGCATGAACATACAGGGTGTCGTTCTGGGAGAAGTCCATCACAACGGCGGAATCGGTAGCAAAGCCGTATCCGATATTCTCGTCATAGTAGATATGATTGCCAACGAACTGATTCTTGTTCTTCTTATCTACATACACCACGTTTCCGAAGCCCTCGTCTATTTTCTTCTTGCTGTCGGAGAACAGGCTGTCGGCGGTTATCGTCTTCTCATTGTTATCAACCGTAGAACGTCCGAAGAGCATTGATTCCTCGGTGTTGGTGTTGTAGAAGCCGTCGGTTGTACGCACTATGTTTCCCTGATTGACAATCATGGACGGTCCTACCTCATTCTTCTCAGAGGTATAGTCGCCCACGATATGCGCAACGGAAGTCTGGGTATCGTAATACAGGGTGTCGGAATACATCGTCATCCTGTCATTCTTCAGACGCACCTTGTAATAGAACACAGCCTCGCGCGTCTCGGTGTTGTATTGTCCCCAGTCTGAGGTCAGCGTACTACCCTTGTCGATAAGCTTTCCGCCGTCGAAGAAATACGCGATGCCATACATACGGTCGTAGTCGAGGGAGTCGCAAAAGAGCTTCGACTTACGATGCGTGAGCACAACATTCCTACGAGCCTCTGCACGGTCGTCATTACCGTCATACCATGCCCATTCAGATTTCAGGGTGAGGGTATCGCCCTGCTTCATGAAGACGTGTCCGAAAGCCTCGAAACTGTTGCTCTGCTCATTGAAATATGCGCTGTCGCAGGTAAGAATTCCACCCTTATGGCGGAACTTCACCTTACCCCTTGCAATCTGAACGTCAGGACGCATGCCATACACGTCGTATTCAAGTTCGTCAGCGTGCTCAAGATATATACGGGGGTCTTCCTGCTTTGCACCGGCACGTTGCCTCTTGGGCTTGGCAGAGAAAACCACACTCAAGCCAAAAAGGCACAGGACCATCAACATGATGGTTCTGTGCCATTTTATATTTGCTTTCTTGCGAGTCGTCATTACTTTATCCAACCCTCGTATTCAAAATTACAGTTCTTATAGCGGTCGTCCATACGGACATACGTATCCTTAATCTTACTCTTCACCCAGTTATGGATGAGTTCCTCACGACGCTTCTCAAGCACCACGTTTTTCATTACCTGGAAATCATCGGTAATCTTCGCACGATGTCCCTCGGTTCTTGACTTCAGCTTCACGATGGCGCAGACGGTCTTCTGCTTTGCATTAATCATAGTGAATGCCTTTGATATCTCACCGACCTTCAGTCCCTCAACGGCACGAGCTACCTCTGGTGGAAGATCCTTCATCTTGAACTTTGAAGTATGTGCGGCATTCTCCTGATCATAATTAGCCATCAGACCATAGCTGAGACGTGTGTCCTTATCATCGGAGATAAATGAAGCTGCCTCCTCGAAGGTGAACTTATTGGCACGAAGATCGTCGGCAATAGAGTCGAGGCGATGCAAGCCCTCGTCGATAGCTGCACGTGGAACCTTCGGCTTACGGAGGATGTGACGGCACTTGATCTTGTCACCACGCTTGTCGATAAGCTGAATAATATGGAATCCGAACTCCGTCTCTACAATCTTGCTTATCTTCTTAGGGTCGCTAAGGTTGAAAGCAACGGCAGCAAAGGCTGGGTCATAGACACCACGTCCGGCATAATCCAATTCGCCTCCCTGACGTGCAGAACCCGGGTCCTCAGAATACAGACGTGCAAGTGCAGCAAAAGAAGTAGAGCCCTCGGTTACGCGCTTGGTATAGTCACGAAGATCATCCTTCACCTTATTTATCTCCTCAATAGGAATCTTAGGAGCGTTGGTTACAATCTGCACCTCAACCTCTGTCGGAACGAATGGGATGCTGTCCTCAGGGAGATTCTTGAAATAGTTTCGAACATCAGCAGGTGAAACCTTTACGTCCTCCACCAGTTTCTCGCGCATCTTGCTTATAAGCTGACGATTCTTGAACTCATCATGCAGTTCATTCCTCATCTGGGTAATAGTCTGCTTGCGGTATTCCTCCAGACGCTCACGAGAGCCTGCCATCTGAATCCAGCCATTCAACTGCTGTTCTATGGCAGTTGCCACCTCAGTCTCTGTCACTTCGATACTGTCTATGGCTGCCTGATGGAGGAATAGCTTCTGAACAGCTATCTGCTCTGGAATACGGCAATCAGGATCTCCACCGAAGTCGATGCCCTCCTGTTCGCCCTGCATACGCATCACCTCTATGTCGGACAGAAGAATAGGCTCATCACCTACAACCCAAACAACCTCATCGATGAAATTAGGGTTCGGAATTGTATTCTTCTCTACCTTTACAGAATCGTTAGCTGGTGATTCCTGCATCATAGAGCCGTTACCGAATCTGTTGGTAACAGCAGAAGCAGCGAGTCCCATTAAGAGAAATGAGGAAAGAATTATCTTATGTTTCATTAGCCTGACAAAGCCCCCTCCACCTCCCCGAGGGGAGAGCTTTTTATATACAATAATATATCTAAAAGCCCCTCCCCCTCGGGGGAGTTGGAGGGGGGCCTCTTTTTAATGCTTATTGACCGTAGCAAGTACGTCCCATTCCACTTTGACAGGGATTCGTTCACGAAGAACTGCTACCCAACCCTGTTCGAGGGCTTCCTGATAGTCTGCCACAACCTGCGCACGCACATCATCCATCTCCTTTGGAGCCTTGAGCACATCGCCATAGGTGGCATCGTATGGATAATCCTTCACAGGCTTTGTCTTAGCATCTACGCCAAACACATCCTTATCTACGAGTGGATTGTCACCCATCTTGAAGATACCCTTCTCTACGCGGATACGGAGTACAGAGTCGGCATTGAAAGTAGAACGGAGAACCTCAGCCCATTGATTGAACGGCTTTCCCTTGAGTACTTTCTGCACAGCTATGACATCATCTATATTACGTGTATGATATGCTATGCCCTTGAATCTTGGAGTCTCCCATACATATTTCTTCTTATTCTTCTTGAAATATGCCTGAAGACCAGCCTCATCCTTGCTTGCCTTTTCCCAGACCTCACGATTGCTTATCTCATAGAGCAACAATCCGTCATGATACTCCTTGAAAAGATATTTCATATCAGAATCGAGGTTGGCAAGGGAATCTGCACGCTGATTCATGATTTGCTCCTGAGGCAGACCAGTAGCCTTCACCATCTGCTCCAGCTTACCGTTTATGATAGACTCACGAATACCGCGAGCATCAATGAAGCGATGAATGTCGGCACGGAGAGAGTCGTAGGATGGCATTGGAGCATGACCAAGCATCTTGACGATGTGATAACCGGCAGGAGAAAGGAAAGGTTTTGACACCTGACCGTCTCTCAGCGAGAAAGCAACATCCTCAAACTCCTTGAGAGTCTGACCACGGGAAATCTGTCCGATGTTTCCACCGTTTTTATTAGAACCCGGGTCCTGACTATACTTGGAAGCAAACTGAGCAAAGTCACCACCAGCCATAATGGCATTATAGATGGAGTCTGCACGATTCTTCACGCGAATCTGCTCATCATTACCTGCCTGCTGAGGAAGACGGAGAAGGATATGAGCAGGAGTAATCAATCCGTCAGGCCCTACCCTATTCTTCGTGTCATTGTAAATCTTACGTGCCTCAGCCTCTACGTCAGCCTCGTTGATAAGTGTTGGGCGCACCTGCTGATCACGATAGCCAACATACTCCTTCTTATAAGAAGTCATTGTGTCCATCTTCTCTCCAAGGGCAGCTGCAACCTTCAGCTTATAGTTGATAAAGAGGTCAACATATTCCTCTACTGTCTTCTTGTCGATAACGCCCTCTGTATTGTTCTTGTTATAAGAATACTCGAACTCAGAGCGAAGTACAGGCTCTCCGCCAATAGTCATAATCACAGGATCATTGTTCTGTGAGAATGCCGTCAGCTGAACAGCGAGACAGGAAGCGAGAAAAAATATCTTTTTCATCAAAGTTTATAATTAACAATTAATAATTAACAATTAACATAGGCTCGCGCAGAACGAACAATCATTAATAATCAACTTGCGCAATAATGCCATTCTCCGGCAGGCATGTTAATTATTAATTGTTAATTGTTAATTGCCGAAGGCCGTTTTATTGTGGTCTGCTATAGTTTGGAGCCTCACTTGTGATGATCACCTCGTGTGGATGGCTCTCTGACATACCTGCAGCTGTGATGCGAGTGAACTTGGCATTATGGAGCTCCGCAATGTTATGCGCTCCGCAATAGCCCATACCTGAACGGAGACCGCCAACAAGCTGATAGATAACCTCCTGAACAGTTCCCTTGTAAGGCACACGACCTGCGATGCCTTCCGGAACGAGCTTCTTTGTCTCCTTCACGCCACCCTGAAAGTAACGGTCGGCAGAGCCCTTCTCCATAGCCTCAAGAGAACCCATACCACGATATGACTTGAACTTACGGCCATTGAACAGAATTGTCTCACCCGGAGCCTCCTCTGTACCAGCAACAAGTGAACCGATCATTACAGAGAATCCACCAGCAGCAAGTGCCTTTACAATATCGCCAGAATAGCGGAGACCACCATCAGCGATGAGAGGCACACCAGTACCCTTAAGAGCAGAAGCAACATCATATACAGCAGAGAGCTGTGGAACACCTACACCTGCCACGATACGTGTGGTACAGATAGAACCAGGACCGATACCAACCTTAACGGCATCAGCACCAGCCTCAACGAGTGCCTTTGCAGCCTCACCTGTAGCGATGTTACCAACTACGATATCAACATCTGGGAAAGCAGCCTTTGCCTCACGTACCTTCTCGATAACGCCCTTTGAATGACCATGAGCTGTATCGATGATGATAGCGTCAACACCAGCCTTTACAAGAGCCTCCATACGCTGGAATGTATCAGCAGTAACGCCGACACCTGCAGCTACACGAAGACGGCCTTTCTTATCCTTACATGCCATTGGCTTATCCTTTGCCTTTGTGATATCCTTATAGGTGATAAGTCCGATGAGCTTGTTATCGTCGTCAACAACAGGAAGCTTCTCAATCTTGTGCTCGAGAAGAATCTGTGAAGCAGCCTGAAGGTCTGCCTGCTGATGGGTAACGATAAGGTTATCCTTTGTCATGACATCCTGGATCTTACGGTCAAGATCGCTCTGGAAACGGAGGTCACGGTTGGTTACGATGCCTACGAGCAGACCTTCTTTGTCAACAACAGGAATACCACCGATGTGATACTCAGACATGATATCAAGCGCATCCTTGACTGTCTTCCAAGGGTTGATAGTCACAGGATCGTAAATCATACCATTCTCAGCACGCTTTACGATAGCCACCTGACGAGCCTGTTCCTCAATTGACATATTCTTGTGGATAACACCGATTCCACCCTCACGCGCAATGGCAATAGCCATAGGAGCCTCAGTAACAGTATCCATAGCCGCTGTTACGAATGGGATCTTCAAATCAATGTTACGAGAGAACTTGGTACCAAGTGATACCTCACGTGGAAGGACTTCTGAATAAGCTGGAATCAGCAATACATCATCGAAGGTAATACCTTCCATCACAATTTTGTCTGCAATAAATGAAGCCATAGAATTAATCTTTTTTTATTGAGGTGCAAAGTTACTAATTTTTTCCGAGATAATCACCATTATCTTTCAATTTTCTTTTCCTATTAATGCAAATTAACGCGGAAAGTGTTTTTCATGCCTGATTTTTCACATTACACTTCAAAAGAAAGATTAGAATCCGAATGTTTTCCGTTGTATTTTTAACAAAAATCAACGCAAGCTTTTATATTTTATATGATAATACAACTTTTGATCAAGTTTCTTTGAGAATCTCTTCAAATACTTCTTTGTTAATATCGGAAGCTTTATAGCATTCAATGGCACTATGAAAAGTTCCTCAGGATGTGAACCACTACCACCTACACCTATTGCAAGGAAAACAGAAATGTCACTTTTTTCTTGGAATTCTCGGTATCTATCAAGCTGTTCATTTCTTGCAACAAACAGACAATCCTTATAATAAGACATTCTGAACTTACATTCGATTGCAACAGAATAGACGTTATTCAATTCTATATCAAAAATAACATCTGGAAGTTTGTTACTCTCGTCATAACGCCCATCAACATATTTATCTCCTGTCCATCTGGGATTCTTGTAATTATCGGGAAGAAGGCCAACTATATACTTTTCGAAATCTAGACCATTCTTGCGTTTCCAATCGATTACTTCAGTTTCTGATTGAACGGACTCAAGCTCTGATTCTATTTGTCCAAATAGAGTTTGCATATCAGATTCTGACAGATTAAGAACATCTCTGAAAATATTCTTTTCGTTTTCAGAAAGTACTCCATCTGCCATAGCCATCTTCTTCAATAATTCTATATTATCACTCATTTTTATTGAATTATTTACAACTCTACTCTTCCTCCCATGTAAGTCCGTAGTAAGTCCCTTGTAAGTCCCATTTTTTACCCATTCCTTAATAGGCTATTGAGGGATGGAAGTATTAACTATTAAACGAAAAGTGAAAAATGAAAATATCGTCATCTACCATATACAATCTGACAACTTGCATTTTTTCATTTTTCACTTTTAATTTTTCAATTAGCCCTTAGTTCGCCAACTCCGAGAGGAACTTAATCCTTACAAGGCGAATCTCATCTTCCTCGTAGTCATCACCAAGTTCCTCAAGGGCAACGGAAATCTTATCCGTCTCACTTTCGCGGAAATACTCATAAATATCTTCCACTACATCCTCATCCATTACCTCCTCAAGGAAATAATTGATGTTGAGTTTCGTACCGCTATCCACGATACGCTCTACCTCTGTGAGGAAATCGCCAAAGTCCATATTCATAGAAGCCGCGATATCATCAAGAGGCATTCCCTTGTCTATACTCTGGATAATCTTAACCTTCTTCAGAGAGTTCTTTGCGACGGTCTTCACGCGAAGGTCTTCCGGACGCACAATCTCATTTTCCTCACAATATTTCTTGATCACGTCGCAGAACTCCTGTCCGTATCTCTTCGCCTTACCCTGTCCTACTCCCTGAATATTCTGAAGCTCAGTAAGATTTATCGGGTACATAGTGGTCATCTGCTCAAGGGAAATATCCTGGAACACCACGTATGGCGGAACGTTATGCTTCTTAGCCACATCCTTCCTAAGACTCTTCAATACGGCAAACAACTCAGAATCGAGTGCTCCGCCTCTTGCTGCTGGTGCATCGTCCTCTTCTTCCTCAGAGAACACGTTATCCTCGGTAATGAAGAACGGCTGAGGATTCTTGAGCCACTTCTTTCCGGCTGACGTTATCTTCAACGTTCCATAATCCTCTACCTCCTTGCGAAGGAAACCCTCCACAATGGCATATCTGATTACAGGATTCCAGAGTTTGTCACGCTTACCTTCACCACAGCCAAATGCCTCAAGCAGATGATGCTTGTGGGATGTGATATCGTCAGTTGCGCGTCCCTTTACAAAGTCTATAAGATATTGAGTACGGAAATTCTCCTTGATAGCCACAACCGACTCTAGTATACACTTGAGTTCCTCAGTAGCCTCAAACTTCTCCTTTGGATGCAGACAATTGTCACAATTATGACAATTCTCCTCCGTATAGGTCTCGCCGAAATAGTTCAGAAGCAGCTTTCTACGGCAAAGAGAAGACTCTGCGTATGCCTCTGTTTCCTGTAACAGATGACGACCAATATCCTGCTCTGCCACCTGCTTATCAGCCATGAACTTCTCCAGTTTCTGAAGGTCCTTATGTGAATAGAAGGCTATACACTTGCCCTCGCCTCCATCACGACCTGCACGACCTGTTTCCTGATAATACCCCTCAAGACTCTTCGGAATATCATAGTGAATGACAAAGCGAACATCAGGCTTGTCAATACCCATACCAAAGGCGATGGTAGCAACAATAACGTCAATATCCTCCATAAGGAACTCATCCTGAGTCTGATTCCTTACAGGTGTGTCAAGTCCGGCATGATATGGACGTGCCTTGATGTCATTAGCACATAGTACAGCAGCAAGTTCCTCAACCTTCTTTCTTGACAGACAATACACGATACCGCTCTTTCCCGGGTTCTGCTTTATGAACCTTATAATCTGCTTGTCTATCTGATTTGTCTTCGGACGTACCTCGTAATAAAGGTTTGGACGGTTAAACGAGCTTCTGAACTCCGTAGCATCAGGGATACCAAGATTTTTCTTAATGTCCATCCTCACCTTGTCGGTTGCCGTTGCAGTAAGGGCAATAACAGGCGACTTGCCAATCTCGTTTATAATAGGGCGTATTCTGCGATACTCAGGACGGAAATCATGTCCCCATTCTGAGATACAATGAGCCTCATCTATAGCATAGAATGAAATCTTAACCTGACGGAGAAATGCCACATACTCATCCTTGGTAAGCGACTCAGGTGCCATATAGAGCAACTTTGTCTTCCCCGACAAAACGTCGTTCTTAACCTTGTCGATAGCAGACTTGTTCATTGACGAGTTGAGACAATGAGCCACGCCGTCGCTCTCACTAATACCGTTGATGACATCAACCTGATTCTTCATCAACGCTATAAGCGGAGAGATAACGATAGCCGTCCCTTCCATCAAGAGCGAAGGTAATTGATAGCACAACGACTTACCGCCACCAGTCGGCATAAGCACGAATGTGTCGTTACCAGCAAGCAGGTTACGGATAATCTTCTCCTGATCGCCCTTGAATTTGTCGAAACCGAACAACTGCTTCAGTTTCTCTGTAAGATTAAGGTTTTCCATTATCAATTAACAATTAATAATTAACAATTAACATAGGCTCACGCAGAACGAACTTTCACTAACAATTAATAACCACCATGAACTTGCGCAAGAATGTCATTCTCCGACAGGCATGTTAATTATTAATTGTTAATTGTTAATTGCCAAACGCTTAGGTCAGTAATGCTTCTCCAACTGCTGTGCTGCGTAGTCCTTTGTAACCTCGAATTTCTTCAAGCGCTTACCAGGACACTCAAACATAGCATCGGTCATAACAGTTTCCACGATAGAACGCAAGCCACGAGCGCCGAGCTTATACTCTACAGCCTTGTCGACTATATATTCTAGCGCCTCGGTTGTGAACGTCAGTTCTATCTTATCCATCTTGAACAGCTTGATATACTGCCTTACGATGGAGTTCTTTGGCTCAACGAGAATCCTGCGGAGAGCATCCCTGTCGAGCGGATTGAGATAAGTAAGTACTGGCAGACGACCAATAATCTCCGGAATAAGACCGAACGACTTCAAGTCCTGTGGCTTTACGTACTTCATCATCTCCTTCTGGTCAATCTTACGCACATTCTGCACAGAGTTATAGCCCACAGTATGAGTATTCATTCTCTGCGCTATCTTACGCTCGATACCATCAAAAGCACCACCACATATAAAGAGGATGTTGCGGGTATCAACATGGATATAATCCTGATCAGGATGCTTACGACCACCCTTTGGCGGAACATTCACGATAGTTCCCTCAAGAAGCTTCAACAAGCCTTGCTGAACGCCCTCACCACTAACATCACGTGTAATGCTTGGATTATCGCTCTTACGTGCAATCTTATCAATCTCATCAATAAAGACGATACCACGCTGAGCAGCCTCAAGGTCGAAATCGGCAACCTGAAGCAGACGGCTCAAGATACTCTCAACATCCTCACCCACATAACCTGCCTCTGTGAACACGGTAGCATCAACGATGGTGAAAGGAACATGAAGGAGCTTTGCGATAGTACGGGCAAGGAGAGTCTTACCTGTACCTGTAGAGCCTACCATTATGATATTGCTCTTCTCAATCTCCACGCCGTCATCCTCGTCAGGCTGCTGCAAACGCTTGTAGTGGTTATATACAGCAACCGAGAGATATTTCTTAGCCTCATCCTGACCGATGATATACTGGTCAAGATATTCCTTTATCTCATTAGGCTTAGGAACCTCGGAGAGACGTGGAGCCGTATCATAGTCTGAACCTTTCTTATCAGCTCCCTTTGCGCCCTCTGGACCAAAGCCTTGTGCACATACTATATCATAAGCCTGACGGGCACAATCCTCACAGATATAGCCATTCAAGCCTGTTATCATCAGACGCACCTCACTCTCGCTACGTCCACAGAAATTACAGATATTTTTCTTCTTGTTCACTACGAAAAATTAACAATTAATAATTAACAATTAACATAGGCTCGCAAAGAATAAGCTATCACTAACAATTAATAATCAACATAGACTTGCGCAAGAATATCATTCTCCGGCAGCCATGTTAATTATTAATTGTTAATTGTTAATTGTCATTTCTTCACCAGCACAGCATCAATCATGCCATACTCCTTTGCCTCCTCTGCTGTCATCCAGTAGTTACGGTCAGAGTCTGTCCATACCTTCTCGTAAGGAGTATGAGAGTGGTTGGAGATGATTGTATAGAGTTCCTTCTTGAACTTCTGAATCTCCTTTGCCTCAATCTCGATATCTGAAGCCTGTCCCTGAACACCACCGAGAGGCTGGTGAATCATAACGCGAGAATGTGGAAGAGCAGAACGCTTACCCTCCTGACCTGCTACGAGCAACACAGCACCCATAGAAGCAGCCATACCGGTACAGATTGTAGCGACATCGCTTGAGATGAACTGCATAGTGTCATAAATGCCAAGACCGGCAGTTACACTACCACCAGGAGAATTGATGTATATTGAGATATCCTTGCCAGGATCAGTAGAATCCAGATACAGCAGCTGTGCCTGAATCGTATTCGCGGTATAGTCGTTGATCTCCGTGCCGAGGAAGATAATCCTATCCATCATCAAACGGGAGAAGACATCCATCTGTGTGACGTTCAACTGACGTTCCTCAAGAATGTAGGGATTAAGGTACTGTGCCTGTGTCCTCATTACATCGTCAAGAGCCATGCCATTCATTCCGAGATGGCCAGTAGCATATTTTCTGAAATCGCTTCTTAAATCCATTAGTTATATTGCTTTTCTTACTGTTTAGTAACACAAAGTTACGAAGAAAAAGGCTAATGTGCAAAATTTAAATGTTAAAAAAAGGAAAAAGGCTTAAAACAAAGCCTTTTCCCCTTGCCTTACGCATACTCAAAAGGCCATTTTCGCCTAAGTATGCCTATATTAAAATGCAAACTACAAAATCATCCCTTAAATGTCCGATTCCTGCGAACGGACTTGGAACGGTTTTGAAACGGACTTGGAACTTTAATTTTGCAGTTGAAAAGTAGAGTTCCCACGACT